>JAFNVE010000199.1 GCA_017379955.1 Tidjanibacter sp.
ACTCCCATAGTTCCCATTATTCCTATTACTCCTATTACTCCTATTACTCCTACCGCCCTATCATCCCTATAATAAAACCTGAGAGTAGTTCGATACTACTCTCAGGTTTTAGCTATTTTGAATCTTGAATTTTGAATTTTGAATTACAAAAAGTTATATGGCTTAGGAAATTTTGGGCTTCGCGAAGGGAGGCAAAGCGCAGTTTACTTAAAGTAAATGAGCATTTGACTCACAAGGGAAGTGCAAAATTTACAAGCCAGATGGCTTTTTAAAATAGGTGGGCGGCTAACTCCTTTATGGTATTGATATATATCACCTCTATTCCTTTCGGAATCTGTATCTTACTCTGTTTCAGATAGCCTGAGACGATAATCCTTTTAAATCCCAATCGTGCAGCCTCGGCTATACGTTGTTCGCTGCGGGGTGCAGGGCGCACCTCACCAGAGAGGGCAATCTCACCGGCACAGCAGGTGCCATAGCGAATCGGGTTGTCAAAGTAGGAAGAGACAATTGCCGCCACGATAGCCAAATCGAGTCCCGTATCCTGCACACGGAATCCGCCTGCAAAGTTGAGGAATACATCCTTGGCAAACATCTTCATCCCCACCCTCTTTTCGAGGACAGCAATCAGCATTGCTAATCGCTTCATATCGTAGCCCGTCGCGGAGCGTTGTGGTGTGCCGTATGCCGCATTCGACACCAGCGACTGCACCTCCAACAGATAGGGTCGGATGCCATCTATCACACCACCCACAGCGACACCGCTCAGCATCTCGTCAGTGTGCGACAGCAGGATATCGGATGGGCTATCGACCTCAACCAATCCCTCACCGCGCATCTCATAGACACCAATCTCGAAGGTGGCACCGAATCGGTTCTTATTGCCACGCAAGATACGATAAACATTATTATTGTCGCCCTCAAACTGCAACACTACATCCACGATGTGTTCCAAAATCTTGGGGCCTGCAATCGTACCATCCTTGGTGATATGGCCGATGATAATCACCGATGTACCCGTAGTCTTTGCAAGTCGAAGGAGTTGCGCTGCACACTCCCTGATCTGCGACACGCTACCTGCCGACGACTCGACAGAGGAGGTATATATCGTCTGCACCGAGTCGATAACCAACAGGTCGGGTTTGAGTTGGTTAACCTGAGCGACGATATTATCGAGCAGGGTTTCGGCATAGATATAGCACTCGTCATTGTCGCCACCAAGCCTTACGGCACGCATCTTAATCTGCTGAGGCGACTCCTCGCCCGAGACATAGAGGGTGCGCACATCCTTGCTTTGGAGCGCCACTTGGAGGCTGAGAGTCGACTTGCCAATACCTGGCTCGCCACCCAAAAGTACCAACGAGCCACGCACCAAGCCACCGCCAAGCACCCTATTCATCTCACTGCTCGACAGCAAGATACGGCGATGCTCCACCTCCTCAATCTGCGACACAATAGTAGGTTTTGCCACCTCCGAGGTGAGTGCTGCCACGGGGGTACTCTCCTGCCCGCGAGCAATTACCTCCTCGACAAAAGTGTTCCATTCACCACAAGCGGGGCACTTACCCATCCACTTGGGGGACTCATTGCCACACGAGGAGCAGAAATATGCCTTCTTAACCTTTGCCATAACTCAGTCTATTTCACAAAAATACGCATTATATCGTTCCAGGTCGCATAGACCATCAGTGTCATCAGCAACATCATACCCACCGTTTGGGCATACATCAGAAACTTGTCGCTCGGCTTACGACCCGTAATCACCTCGGCAATGAGGAAGAGAACGTGTCCGCCATCCAGAGCAGGAATAGGTAAGATATTCATCACCGCAAGGATAATCGAAAGCAGAGCAGTGATATTCCAGAAACGCTCCCACGACCACTCGTTGGGGAAGATATTACCAATCGACAATGGACCACCCAATGCCTTGTAGGCCTCTGTCTTGGGCTTCACCATCATCTTCACCTGTTTCCAATAGTCGCTAATCTCCCTGCCCACACGCTTTATGCCGGCGGGGATAGAGCCCCAAAAACCGTACTCGTGGGTGAGCACCTTCATAACCTTCGAGCCATCAACCGAGATACCAATCAGACCATCCTCGCTGACAGCCACAGCCAACTCCTTATGCAAGGTTACACCCGCGCTATCTCGCTCAATACCAAGCATTACGGTACGGCCAGCCACCTTGGGCAACTCACTTGTATACTCATCAAAATAGCGCATAGGCTTGCCTTCGAGCGATACCAACCTATCACCCACAACAACTCCTGCCTCGGCAGCACCATAACCATCCACAACCTCTGCTACATCAAAGGGATAGCGAGGAGCAATCAGGTCGGGATCCTCCATATAGTCCATAATCGAGGTTACGGGCATAGCGAAGGTATGTTCCACACCATCGCGTAAGACAACCACCTCTGCACCAGGCTCAATCAGCACCTTGGTCACAAGTCGCTGGTAGTCGTCGGTGCGCTCACCGCCCACACTGAGAATAAGGTCGCCATCGCGGAAACCCAACTCCTCAGCCGCAGGGCTAAACACCATACCGTAGTGCATTTCGTCGGTCGAGATATAACTCTCGCCCCACGCCTGAATCATACCTATATATATGACGAGCGCGAGTACCACGTTCATCATCACACCGCCCACCATAATCAGCAGTCGCTGCCAAGCGGGCTTGGTGCGGAACTCCCAGGGCTGTGGTTCACCCTCCATCTGGGCAGTATCCATACTCTCGTCAATCATACCCGAGAGTTTCACAAAGCCACCAAAGGGAATCCAGCCAATGCCGTAGAGAGTGTCGCCGCGTCGCACTTTGAGCCACGGCTTACCAAAGAAGAGTTGGAATTGCTCCACCCTCACACCAAAAATCTTGGCAAAGAGGAAGTGTCCGAACTCGTGTACAATAACCAACAGCGAGAAACTGAGGACAAATTGCAATATCTTAATCAATACATCCATAACTAACCTGTAATCTGCTACTTAAACAGCAACTCACGCGCCACTCTTCGTGCCACGTCATCAGTTGCAATATAGTCGTCGAGGGTCGGGCGAGCGATAAAATCCACTCTCTCCAACGCACCTGTAATCACCCTCGGAATATCCATAAATCCAATCTCGCCACGCAGGAAGGCAGCCACCGCCACCTCATTTGCACCGTTCATCACGCAAGCCGCATTACCACCGCGACGCAAGCAATCGTAAGCCACCGACAACATCGGGAATCGCTCATTATCAACCTGTTCGAAGGTGAGCATAGGATTCTTAAAGAAGTCGAAACGCTCCTCCTCAGAGTGCTCACGAAGGGGTGCGCGAAGTGCATATTGGATAGGCAGATGCATATCGGGAGTGCCAAGTTGCGCCTTGATAGCACCATCCTCAAATTCCACCATAGAGTGGATAATCGACTGGGGATGAACAACAACATCAATCCTATCAGCAGGCATACCAAAGAGCCAATGCGCCTCGATAACCTCAAAACCCTTATTCACCAGCGTTGCCGAGTCGATAGTAATCTTTGCGCCCATCGACCAATTGGGGTGTTTGAGTGCCTCGGCAGCCGTCACCCTATATAACTCCTCGGCGGGAGTGCGGCGGAACGGACCACCCGAAGCGGTGAGTATCAACCTGCGAGGAGCCGACACCTCACCCACAAGGCACTGATATACAGCCGAGTGCTCGGAGTCGATAGGCAGAATAGGCACACGCTTCTGCAAAGCGCGCTCAATGATGATATCGCCCGCCACCACAAGGCTCTCCTTATTTGCCAAAGCCAACTTCTTGCCAGCCTCCACAGCCGAGAGCGAGGGAAGCATACCCGCATAGCCCACCAGCGCATTTACCACCACATCTACATTGCTTGCCGCTGCCACCTGTGCCACAGCCTCCGAGCCTGCATAGACCTTAATCGGCAGATCGGATAGAGCATCACTCAACTCCTTGTAGTGGCTCTCATCGGCAATCACCACACAATCTGGCTCGAAGTGACGAGCCTGCTCAGCGAGCAGTTCCCAATTGCGGTGAGCAGTGAGGGCTGTCACCTCCATCTCCTCTTTCCACGCCTCAACAATATCGAGTGTCTGAACGCCAATCGAGCCTGTCGAGCCGAGCAGCGCAATACGCATCTTCTTATTCTCCATCATCGCTTAAAATTCTACATAATTCTGAGAATCAACCGCCTGACCATCATACCATAGCTGGAACTCTGTCAGAGCAGGACCGCCCTCTGCATTGGGCCACACAGCACCTATCGCCTCACCCACCTGCACACGGTCGCCAACTGCCTTCAACACCTGTGAAAGGTTTTTGTAGACACTCAGGAAGTTACCCTTGTGCTGAATCTGAACGACATACCCTTCCTCAGGATTCCACAAAGCAGATATCACCGTACCGGCCTGGATAGCAAACACTTGCTGCACATCGTCAACCTCCACAACGGTCCCCAATTGGCGATTACGCTGCGAGAATACCTCCTTCACATCGCCACGATAGGGGGAGAGGAACTCCATATCCGCCAACTCACCACGAGGACGGCTCGGAGTACGATTAAGACCATAGCGACCGCCACCCTCCATCTCTGCACGCAACAGCGAGTCGGCCTCCGAAGCAGCCACCAGAGTCTTGTCGGTAGCGATAGTATCTACGGGCAGCGAGATATTTCTATCGACAGGGGTGCGACCCTCCATAATGAGTGCCACATTGTCCGTATAGGCGGTTAGCGACTCCAACTCGGCAGCAAGCGAGTCTATGCGGAGGATGTTCTCTGTCATCTCCCTGCGTGCCTTGTTGCCCATATAGCCGGGCATAATATCGAGAAGCGAGGTGTATGCCGAGACAAGCACGCCCGCAACAAATACCAGCAATGCCACACCAAAGATAGTTGCCAACATCTTCAAAAGGGTGGTATGGCTGTACCACACCTCCTCGTCGGCAGCGTTGTGTATGCTCAGACGGTGTTTGCGCCTGAGGTTGCGCAAAAAATAGCCGAAGTTTCCGTTACCCATAGGTAGTCTAATTTATTACTTATCTCGCAAAGTTACTATTTTTGCACAAATACCCATCATCGTTCCCCGAAATTATGGGACAAAAAATTTTGCAACTCCACAAAATAAACCCTACTTTTGTATCTACTCGTTTCGAAGATTAGAAAAATAACAATAATATAACGACTTAACAACAGAAAGATTATGGCAAAGCCTACACTTTTGGTTCTCGCTGCCGGTATGGCTTCGAGATATGGCTCGCTCAAACAGATGGACGGTGTTGGTCCTAACGGCGAGGCGATTATCGACTACTCGATTTACGACGCTATCCGTGCCGGTTTCGGCAAGGTGGTATTTGTGATTCGCCACCTCTTCGAGGAGCAGTTCAAGGCTGCTTTCCCCGCTGAGCGATTCGGTGGACAGATTGAGGTTGAGTTTGTCTTTCAGGAACTTGACTGCCTCCCCGAGGGCTACTCCGTACCCGAGGACCGCGTGAAGCCCTGGGGCACCAACCACGCTGTTATGATGGGCGCAAGCGTTATCGACAGCCCCTTCGCAGTCATCAACGCCGACGACTTCTATGGCAAGAGTGCTTTCCAGAGCATTGCCGACTATCTGCGCTCGGTGGAGGGCCAGCAGGGCAAGTATGCGCTTGTGGGCTACTGCCTGAAAAACACCCTCTCGGAATTTGGTACCGTGTCGCGTGGTGCGTGCAGCGTAGCCGAGGATGGCACCCTGCTCAATGTTGTGGAGCGCACCGCCATTAAGCGCGAGGAGGATGGTATTGTCTACTACGCAGAGGAGGATGGCAAGCACCCCATCGACGAGAATACTCCCGTGTCGATGAATATGTGGGGCTTCACCCCCGACTACTTCGCAAGTTCGGAGGAGTTGTTCAAGGCTTTCCTTGACAACAATATGGCAAACCCCAACCCCAAGGCCGAATACTACATCCCCTGGGCTGTGGAGCAGATGATGAAGAGTGGCAAGGCTACAACCAAGGTACTCTCCTGCGACTCGCACTGGTTTGGTGTGACCTATCAGCAGGATCGCCCCGATGTTGTGGCAAAGATTAACGCACTTGTAGCAGCGGGCGAGTATCCCGAGAAGTTATGGAAGTAACCCAACAGATTTGGTCCTTCACCCCCGAGGGTGATGCGATTATCCTCTACGAGATAACCAACGAGAGCGGCGCAAGTGTCCGACTGACCAACGTGGGTGCTGCTGTTGTGGGCATCAATGTACCCGACCGCAGTGGCAACCTTGCTGATGTGGTGTTGGGCTACCCCACTGCTGAGGACTACCTCACGGGCGACACTTCGTGTATGGGTAAGACCCCAGGTCGATTTGCCAACCGCATTGCTCGCGGTAAATTTACGCTCGACGGCACAGAGTATCGCCTCCCCGTGAACAATGGCCCTAACCACCTGCACGGTGGCCCCAAGGGCTTCTCTTCGCGTATTTGGGAGGGTCGCGTAGAGGGCGACAGAGTGATTTTCGCACTCGACAGTGAGGAGGGCGACGAGGGCTATCCCGCAGCACTCTACACTGAGGTTGTATATGATTGGAGCGATGATAACTGCCTGGATATCACACTACTCGCACAGAGCAACGGCACAACCATCATCAACCTCACCAACCACACCTACTTCAACCTTGCGGGCGAGAGTAGCGGCTCGGTGCTTGGTCACTCGCTGAAACTTAATGCCTCTGAGTGGTTGCCCACCGATATCACACAGATACCCACGGGCGAGATTGCCTCGGTAGAGGGTACTCCTATGGACTTCCGCTCGGCAAAGCCTCTCGGCGAGGATATTGAGGCCGATTTTGACGCTCTGCGCATCGGGGCGGGCTACGACCACTGCTGGGTGGTTGACGGCTACACAGAGCCTCAAATGCGCCTTGTGGCAGTATTGAGCGAGAGTGGCAGTGGCCGCACCTTGGAGGTAAGCAGCGACCAGCCAGGTGTGCAAATCTATACAGGCAATTTCCTGGGTGGCAGCCCCAAAGGCAAGGGCGGCAGAGGCTATGAGGATAGAGATGGCGTGGCTATTGAGTGCCAGGCCTTCCCCGACTCTCCCAACAAACCTCACTTCCCCTCGACCACACTCCACGCGGGCGAACGCTACGAGCGACATATCCAATTCCGCTTTGGAGTGGAGTAAAAGCGAGTTGCAATCTTAACTAAACAGCCGAGAGTGTTTCACTACTCTCGGCTGTTTTCTGTTGGCAGTGCATCGCACCGCATTAGAGATAGATTCTCTCCCCGATGGCTTCACGGGTACGAAAAATCGTACCCGTGAAGATGGTGGGCAGTGCAAAAAAAAGGGGGGGGGTTAGGGAGGTTAGAGAGGTTAGAGAGGTTAGAGAATTTAGGGAATTTAGGGAACATAGGGAGATTAGGGATAACCCTTAAACTCCTTAAACTCCTTAAACTCCTTAAATTCCTTAAATTCCCTACACTCCCTAGTTTCTCTTATCTTTGCTCTTTCCTCTTTGCTCTTTGCTCTTTCCTCTTACTTCCTAAACTCCCTATCGAACAAAAATCCCCGATTAGCCAAAAACAAAAAAAATCCTGCCCCGAAATTCGGAGCAGGATTTTTTATTATACCCTGTGGAGTACTATTTATTTGCCTGATAGAGAACTTGATACTGATCATTCTCCAACCACTGTACTACATCGTGGTCGAAAGTACCGCCTTTGATAGTCAGACTGGGAACATCGCCCTTATAACCTGAACCAATCGAAACAGTACCACCCAAGAACTCACCACCATTGATAGTGATAGAGGTATTTGCGTGACTATTACCATACGAGTAGGTATAGAATACATTTGCCTCATCAGGATTTGCATTGGTCGACTGCATTACACCACTATTGATAACTACGGTAATCTTAGGAGCAACTGCGCTATTGCTGCTGGGAAGCTGCACCCACGCAGGGGTTGCACCCTTAACGGTACTGCCCGCATTCATTGTGAACTGTACATCATCCTGGTTGTACTTTGCAATACGCAAAGCGCAACGCGTAGCAGTCAGAGTACCACCATCCAAAACGAACTTACCCTTATCATCAACAGCATAGCTTGCGCCACCGTCACTCTCGTTGCTAACGGTTACACCCTTACCGATGTAGAGAGTTGCCTCGTTGGTAATAGTGTTGGTTGCATAAGTAGGAATAGCCTGCAAGTCGGGATCGCTTGCCACAAACGAGATAACCGACTCCTGATCAGCACTATTCACAATACTCAAATCACCCAAGTTATTGAAAATTGCCGAAGCCTTACCATCATTATCTACTGCATAGCTCAACTTATGACCGTTCATATCCAAAACAATCTTCTTATCCTTTGCAATCGTAACGGTTTTATTAATTGTCACATCACGAGTCATCTGGATAGTCTCACCGGCAATTGCTTTCTCAATAGCAGCCTCTAAGGTAGTAAAAGTATAATGATTGTTGCCATAATCGATTATGAAAGAATTATACTGAATTGTGGTATTACCATTTGTGCCATCAAATGTAACAGATGCGTTGTCACCTGTCACACCAGCACCTACAGAGTCGCCTTTTACCACTATATTGCCACCGGTAACCATTACCTTCGAATTAGCAGCATCTTTGTTGAGTGAGATAGCATCATAAGACTCAACATCACTATTATCATTGCAGGTGATAGTGGTATTGTTGATAGATACATTTACATTAGCAGCACCAATATTCACAGCATTCAGACCGGTCAAGTCAGAGTTCTGGATGAATACCTGAGCACCAGCAGCACTACCTGCAACATTTACAGTGTAATTGGCAGCAGTGGCAGTAACATTATCAATTGTTACCTTCTTAGTGTTCTGAATAACGTTAATAGCGCGCTCACCTGCTGCCTTGACAGTCAAGTTCTTGATAGTCACATCATTTGCACCACTCACATTAATAGCACGTCCGCTGGTACCAGACATAGTCGAAGTTAGAGTATAACCATTACCATTGAGAGTTACATCTCTGCTAATCACCAAAATTTCGTTAGCGGTCAAGTTATCACCCAATACGATAGTAGCGATAGCCTCATTTGCCATTGCACTCTTAAATTCGCTTACACTACGGACAACAATCATAGTATTATCGGTAACCACTGTATAAGTACCATCACCATTTGCCTTATACATACTGTTCTGCGAAAGCAGATTGCTATTGGTATTTGCTTTTGCCGACTCGGTGAAAATACCACCTACAATCGCGCCCTTAACACCTGCCTTGGTTGCATCGTTACAGCCAATCTTGGTATTGAAAGTACCGCCAGTAACAGAGAGTTTCACATTGTCTGCGCTGTGGTTAGTCAAGAATACCGACGAGCCATCTGCACCTGCGGGGCTGAACTCACCACCGGTAATGGTCAGCGAAGCAATCTTAGTAGAGTGGTCACCCGAACCGGTTGCATTACCCTGCTGCATCCAAACCTGGCCCTCAAATACGCCACCATTGATAACAACATTGCCATCGGTGTAGAAGTTACGCAGAGTACGCGATTTAGGCGACGAAATAGTACCACCGTTAATCTCAACCTTACCTGCGCTGTGGTTGTCAATAACATAAGCGATAGGATCGCCATTGCCCGCAGTGAACTGACGAGGACCCTTGTGCTCGATTTTAGCGTCATCAGCCAACGAGATAGTCAAATCGCCCTGGTTGCGGATTACATAGGTACCCCAGCTAGTACCAGCAGGACCAGCACCCAAATCCTCGAAAGTGATTGCACCCTCACCTAAGATGGTAAACTTACCCATATTGGTAATCATTGCATAGGTGCCATCGCACTCCTTCTCCTGGCTGATAGTGTAGCCATTAAGAGAGAGGGTGAAATCGGTATTAATAACCAATGGGTTACTCAAAACAACATCCTCGGTCAGAGTGTAGCTACCACCCTCAGCAATAGCCTCACGCAGTGCCATCTCAGCCTCGCTCAAAAGAACGATACCCTCACCAACCTGAGTAGGAACATTTGCACCTGCCTCGTAGTAGATGTAGGTTACCTCGTCTGCATTATCATCTGCACGCTCAGCAGCCTGAACGGTAGCACCTGCACTAATAAATACATTACCACCCTTGATAACCAGGTTGGTAATCTCCGAGCCCTCGCTGACAACAAGAGTATTATCAGCGGTGATAGCGGTCAGATTTACAATCACACCATTTACATAAACGGTGGTGTTGGGCATATTGATAACGAGGTTGTCGATAGCGTCCTCGGGGAGAGTTAGGTTGAGCACAGCAACGGGGTTGCTAACGCCGTCAGCCTCGTCAATGACAATCTCACCATCGAAAGCAATATTCTCAATCTCGATGCTCACCTCGTTATCGACAGTAGCCTGCTCGGGGATAACGATAGTAGCGTCGGTTGCATCAGCAGCGATGTCGGAAATAACAACCGAGCTTGCGCCCTGCTCCAAAGCCTTGTTTGCAGCAGCAACCGAAGCAGCAGCCTCACCACCCTCGATGGATGCCGAGCCAATCTGCAAACGCTGCAACGAACGAGCATTGATAGTCTTATTGCTGAAAGGAACAACAACAGTCTCACCCTCAGCCTCGAACGACACGGTGATACTCTCATAAACACCGGTAGGAACGGGGATGTAGAATACACCGTCAGCCTCAGTAGCGGTGCTGTAGCTGATAGTCACCACGTTGTCGGTATTGCTTGCCGAGGTGGTCAGTACGGGGCTGCTTGCCGACAGGTCGGCAGTAAACGTACCGGTAATCTTGTTGCTGGTAGTCACGGTAAGAGTCTGGTCGTTGCCTGCGGGCAGGTCGAAAATCTTCACACACAGAACACCGCCAAGGTGCTTGAAGAATACCCTACCATCCTCAATAGCCGACCACATAGGGGGATTGAAGCTGTTACCGGTACCATCCAATACGAAGTAGTCATTGTCCACTTTGGTGTACTCATAACTTGCGGGGAAATTGTAAGTCAGAGTGCTACCCGACATCCTGTGGTTATCATTGTGGGGATAAACAGCATAACCCGAAGGCTGACCCGACATATACTTAGCCGAGAAGGTTGCGGTTGCAGTACCCTCATCGCCAGCAGCAATCGACATCTTCGAGAAATCCGTAGTACTACCTTCGGTAGTTACACCAATAGCATCATTCTTAGTCCAGAAGAACGCACCGGTCGCGTTAAAACCAACACGCGAGCCGGGCTGATCAATCGATGCCTCTATCGAAACGGAGCCGTTGCCAAAGTCAACGCCCTCGTCATTTGTACAACCTGCAAAAGCAAGGGTTGCCAACATCAAAAAGCCAAAAAGTCTCTTCATAATTAGTAATTTGTTAAAGATTTATAGATAGTTAATTGATTTGTTACGAATTAGTCTTGCCACATGCCATTTTCACCACTGCCACCGGATGTGGTTGTTGTTGCAATACCGGCCTCAACT
>JAFNVE010000200.1 GCA_017379955.1 Tidjanibacter sp.
AGATGTCAAGTTCACTTGAATATCTGCCTATATCTATTTTTTATCGTAGTTACTAATAGGTAACTCCTAAACCCGCAAACTAAATAGCACAAAAGTTTTTGGGGAGCCTTTTTACAAAAAGCGACAAATCAAAAATGCTTTTTACAAAAAGCGGAGAAGCTCTTAGAACGGGTAGCCGATACCGAAGTTGAGGGCGGTATTTTTCAGTTGGAAGTTCTTTATCCATCTCTCACCTGCTGGCATATTGGGGTCGTGCAGTCGTATGCCCCAGTCGAGGCGCAGTACTGTCACGTTGAGGTCGAAGCGTATGCCGAGGCCGGTGTTGAATCCCAGCTGCTTGTAGAAGCTGTCGATGTGGAATCGTGACTCCTCCTCGTAGTTGCCGCCTCCCACGTTCCATATGTTGCCGAGGTCGAAGAATAGTGCACCATCTACCATGTTGCTCATGGGGAATCTAAACTCGAGGTTTGCTTCCAGTCGCATATTGCCCAGCTGACTGGGGTAGAGCACATCTGTTGGTGCGGGCGTGCTGCCAGGGCCGAGTGTGCGCACGGGCCAGCCACGCATGCTGTTTATGCCTCCCGCATAGAATAGACGGTCGAAGGGTATAGACATGTTCTTGCCGTTGCCGTAGGAGTATCCGTAGCCACCATATAGTCGGTAGGCGAGTGAGCTTTGCTCACCTACGGGTACGCTGCGTGCCCACGAGGCGTCCAGACGCACATACTGTGCATAGCGTATGCCGAGGAAGCGGTAGAAGTCCTCGCCCTCCTCGCGATGACCTACAAGTCGGTCTATGCCGTTGAGCAGATTGCCACTCGTCTCCCATCCAAGGCGGAAGGTGGATGAGTTGCGTCGCGAGCCACTCTGACGGTCGTATAGGTAGGCTCCCGATATGCCGGCAATCATCTGCGAGGTGTAACTATTTCGCAGATAGGGGTTTTGAAGCCTGTTGAGGAACTCTTCGCTGACATAGTCCATCTTCACCAGGCTGACATCTATCGGGCGGAAGGTGTATGTGCTGTGCTCGCCACCTCCCCAACTGTAACCAAACGCACCACTCAGCAGCGAACGGTGGTAGTAGGGACGACGCTGGGTGTTGTACGAGGCCTCAAAGCGTGTCTGCGGGTCGAGTGCGCGTTGCATACGGTCTACGGGGAATGGGGCCATAAATCGGGGCACATTGAGTGCCACGCTACCGCCAACCTCAAACGAGTTGCGACTCGTCTTTACTTTCAGTAACTCGTATGCAAAGGTGAAGTCGGCCTCGAACAGCTCCGCACCTTTGAAGAGATTACGGTTCTGGTAGCCGAGTGAGGTCGAAAGACCGTAGAAACTCGACGTGGTGCTCGCCTCCAACTCCACGGTGTATCCCTGACGGGTTGTGGGGGTGCATCGCACGCTGCACGAGAGGTAGTCCTCGAAGGTCTCGATTACCTCACCGCTATCGTCATTGCCAATGTAGGTCACCACGTTGCGACTCTCGCTCTCCATAGGGGTAAATACGACACTTGCGCTCTTGAAGTAACTGAGGCTCATCAGGTTGTCGTATGTGCGCTTTATCTCCTCCTCGGAGTATAGGTAGCCCGGATAGATGCTGATTACTCTGCGCAGCACCTCGGGGCGTATGGTCAGCTCGTCGTGGTAGAGGATGTTAAGACCCTCATAGTGCAGGGTGTCTACCCTGTCAAAGTAGGAGGGGTCGATGGCTGCCTGCTGGGCATCGTAGTCGGGGAATACGTTAATCTCGCCTATTCGGTAGAGGGCGTTGTTCTCCTGCACGGGCATACCCTGAGCATTGTATCCCGTAGTGTGCTGGTTGACAACCATTGTGACATCTGCCAGGTGGTTGCCGATGGTGGTGTCTACGGGGAAGTGGATGTTATCCACCGAGAAGTTGTAGTAGCCCATATTGCGCAGCCTGTCGGCAATCCTTACGCGCTCCTGCGAGAGAGCCTCCATATCGAGTACGTTGCCCACTTTGAGCAGCGAGGCGCTATCCTCCATAATGATATTGCCCACAAATGGGTCGCGGAAGTCGTACTCCAACGATGCAATACGATATGGCTCGCCCTGCTCAACCGAATAGGTGACGCGCGCACGCTGGCGTGCAGTGTCGAGGCGTATGGAGTAGGCCTCGTCCGACTCGAAATATCCGCGCCAGTCCATAAACGACTCTATGCGCTCCACGGAACGCTCGGTGAGCGTAGTATCTAAGATGACGGGAGCAGTGCCGATGTTAAGCAACAACTTATCCCACCACTCGCCACTCGTCGTGTCTGCCTTGCTATATATCCAACCACGCAGGCCAAAGATGTCGGTGGCGGGCTTCTGAACAATGTAACGACTGATATCCTGCTTGGTGATTCGCTCCTCCTTAGGTACGCTCTTGTCCAGCTCTATGCGGTTGCGCTCCAACTGATAACTACCCTGAGGCAGGTTGCGAGTGGTGTTACATCCACCCAGCACAAAGACGACAAGCAGAGCCGCCACGCCAAGTAGCGACCGCTGATTTCTATCTCTCTTTATGCCTCGTTGCTCCATAATATTCTCCTTTGGAGGGTTGTTATTCGACAAAAATACGAAAAGTTTATGGAACTATCATTTCCAATACCTATATTTGTAAGAGTAAAAACGCCTTTTTTATGACAATTTCTTTTCACAAATACGAGGGTGCGGGTAATGATTTCGTTTTGCTCGATGGCCGAAGCCCACTTCCTGAACTATCGCCCGAGTTTGTAGCACTCCTCTGCAACCGTCGTTTTGGCATAGGTGCCGACGGTCTGATGGTGGTTGAGAGTGCCGATGGGTACGACTTTCGCATGCGTTACTTCAATGCCGATGGCTACGAGGGTACTATGTGTGGCAATGGCGGGCGATGCATAACGCTCTACGCCCACCTGCTCGGCATAGGCGGCCCTGTGAAGAGATTCATAGCCTGCGACGGTGAGCACACAGCGGAGATACTCAGCGGTGATGGCCACAGCGGGCGCGTAAGACTGCAGATGAGCGACCCCACGCCCATAGCACCCTATGGCGACGGTCTGCTGCTCAACACCGGCTCGCCACACTATGTAGAGGTGCGCGAAGATATCGCACTTATCGACGTGGAAGCCGAGGGCGCAGCAATACGCTACTCCGAGCCACTCGCATCCCAGGGTGGGGCGAACATAAACTTCATAGAGCCACTCGACGAAGGCGAGCTGCTAATACGCACATACGAGCGTGGAGTGGAGGCCGAGACACTCGCCTGCGGCACAGGAGCAACAGCAGCAGCCATAGTAGCAGCAACAACACTCTACCCCACACTCAACCACATAGAACTAACCGCCCCCGGAGGAGAACTCGCAGTGGACTTCGAGCGCACACCCGACGGCTTCCGCAACGTGCACCTCACAGGCCCCGCACGCCTTGCATTTAGTGGCGAATTTGAGATAGAGTAATCTCAATTTGTCGCTTTTTGTAAAAAGCATTTGATTTCGAGCCTTTTTGTAAAAAGGCTCCCCAAAAACTTTTGTGCTATTTAGTTTGCGGGTTTAGGAATAGCTTATAGCTATTACAAACAAAATATAGGTAAGATTTAGTTCAAGCAAGCTAGACTAATCCTACCTATATTTCATTTGTACTCTCTACGAGAGTATTCCCTAAACCCGAAAAACCAATTATTACTAAAAGAGTATTAAAAATGGTTTTCCCTAAATTCCCTAAACTCCTTAATCTCCCTAAATTCACTCCTTTCACTTTTGCTCTTTGCTCTTTCATCTTTGCTCTTTCATCTCTCTCCCTACCCCTTTAACCAGCAAGCGACTAACAATGTTTGTTAGTCGCTTGTGCGGTTTATCTCTTTTTCTCCTCGGTGGGGGTGGTGTATTTCATTAGTTCGGCTTTCAATTCGGTGGCCGAGAGGCCGCTATTCACCTTGCCCTCGTGGGCTATCGAGACGGTGCCTGTCTCTTCCGAAACGACAACAACCACTGCGTCGCACATCTCGCTCAGCCCCATAGCCGCCCTGTGGCGCATACCAAACGAGAGTGGCACTTCGCTCTGGGTGGAGGGCAATACGCACTTAGCGGCAACGATACGGCTGCCGGTGATAATAACCGCGCCATCGTGCAGGGGGGAGTTCTTAAAGAATAGGTTTTTGAGCAGCGAGGGCGATATAATAGCGTCAATCTTAACGCCCGTCTCCACCACGTCGCTCAGTGTCTGCGACTGGGTGAGCACAATCAGCGCACCGGTCTTCGAGGCAGACATATCTTCGCAGGCGCGCACCAGGGGGTCGATAACCTCGTGGTGCTGTTCGTGGGCAGTCTTGCCAAACAGACGGCGGAGCAGGGGGTTGCCGTTGCTCGACTGCTCGCCAAAGCCCTTCAAGAAGCGGCGAATCTCGGGCTGGAAGATGATGAAGATAGCAATCAGACCGACACTTGTCACGCTACTCAGAATTGCCGAGAGCATCTCCATATTGAGAGCCTTAACCACAATCAACAGCACATAGATCATAAGCAGTCCGACAATAATACTCGTAGCCTGACTACCCTTGATAAACTTATAGACATAGTACAGCAGCAGTGCCACCAATAGTATATCTACAATATCTATTATGCCCATTTCGATAAATCCCATACCCTAACTCTCTTTTGTGTCCCCAAAACTAACAAAAAAAAAGAGTTCCGCCAAACTCGTTGGCGGAACTCATAGAAATTTTATCCTTTCAGGAGATTATTTCTTCTTGTTAGCCTCTTTCTTCATCAAATCGTAAGCAACGGGAGTTGCGATGAAGATAGACGACAGAGTACCGATAATCACACCGAACATCAGAGCGAATACGAAACCACGGATAACTGCACCACCGAACAAGAAGATCGAGAGGAGAGTTACGAAGGTAGTACCCGAAGTGTTGATAGTACGCGACAATGTAGCGTTCACTGCGTAGTTGATGTTGTCACGCATCGAGCGCTTGGGATAGAGAGTAGCGTACTCACGGATACGGTCGAAGATAACCACCTTATCGTTGATCGAGTAACCGATAATGGTCAGGATAGCAGCGATGAACGACTGGTCAACCTCCATAGTGAAGGGCATGATGTTCTTCAAGAGCGAGAAGATACCGATGGTGAGGAAGGTATCGTGTGCCAATGCCACAACACTACCCGCACCCCACTGCCACTTGCGGAAGCGGACGATGATGTAAAGACCGATTGCCAAGAGCGAGAAGATAACTGCAATAAATGCGTTGCGAGTTACGTCGTGTGCTACGCTCGGACCAACCATATCAGCCGAGATAATACCGTTGGGGTTGGTTGCGGTCGAGGTGAACTCCTCCAAGGTGATATCGTTAGCGAAGATAGGTGCGAGTGCCTCATAGAGCAGACCCTCTACAACTGCGGTAGCGTCGTCGCTCTGGTCGTCGTACATATACTGGGTAACGATACGCATCTGGGTAGCGTCACCATACTGCTTAACCTCTACCGACTTGCTGTCAGCGTCGCCCTCAGCAGCCTCAAATACCTCTACCAGGTTCGAGCGAACCTCGTCAGCGGTAACCTCCTTGTCGAAGCGTACTACGAAGGTACGACCACCCGAGAAGTCTACACCACGGTTAAGACCGGAGGTGAACAACGATACGGTCGAGAGAACAATCAGAGCAGCCGATACGATGTACGAAGTCTTGCGAATCTTGAGGAAGTCAACCTTAGTGTTCGAGAGGAAGTTCTCGGTCCACTTGTTCGAGAAACGAATCTTCTTACCCTTGTTCAAACGAGCCTCGAAGATAAGGCGGGTGATGAAGAGCGAGGTGAAGAGCGAGGTGAGGATACCGATGATAAGGGTGGTAGCAAAGCCCTGTACGGGACCTGTACCGAAGATGAACAGCACGATACCGGTGATGATGGTGGTGATGTTCGAGTCAACGATAGCCGACATAGCGTTGCGGTAACCCTCGCTGATAGCAAGGCTCAGACCCTTACCTGCGCGAAGCTCCTCCTTAACACGCTCGTAGATAATAACGTTTGCATCCACTGCCATACCCAGGGTCAATACGATACCTGCGATACCGGGCAAGGTCAGAACTGCACCAAACGATGCGAGTACACCGAAGAGGAAGAATACGTTAACAATCAATGCGATATTTGCGCTCAGACCTGCAGTGTTGTAGAAGAACAACATATAGAGCAGTACGAGAACGAATGCCAAGATGAACGAGATAACGCTCGAGTGGATACTCTCAGCACCGAGGGTAGGACCTACTACGGTATCCTGGATGATGCGAGCGGGAGCGGGCAACTTACCCGACTTCAATACGTTAGCCAAGTCGACAGCCTCCTCGAGAGTGAAGTTACCCGAGATCTGCGAGCTACCACCGGTAATCTCACCGTTAACAACGGGAGCCGAGTATACATAACCATCGAGAACGATAGCGATGCAACGACCTACATTGTCACCGGTCATACGAGCCCAAGTGCGAGCACCTGCGGCGTTCATATTCATACTTACAACGGGCTGGCTGCGCTCGTCATAGTCCTGACGTGCATCAGCAACTGCACCACCGTCCAGAGGAGCCTGACCATCGCGGGTGTTAGCCTTGATAGCATACAACTCGAATACGGTCTCAGCCTCGTCGATAGCCTTAACACCCCACATCAGACGCAGGTCGCGGGGAAGCAATGAGCGAACCTGAGGAGTATTCAGGTAGGAGTTAACGGCTGCGGTGTCATAGATATATGCGTGACCTACGATAGGACCATTTGCAATCATACCGGTTGCGCTCATAGCGGGGCTAAGACGCGAGAAGAGGGGGAACTGCTCAGCAATCTGTGCATCAGCAGCAGCACTGTCAGCAGCCTCCAACTCAGCAACGATGTCGGTAGCCTCTGCCTCCTCAGCAACCTCCTCGGTAGCCTCGGTGGTAGCACCAGCAGCGTTGAGCTGACGAATCATCTCGTTTGCCTGCTCCAGGTAGGGATATACCTCGCTGTTGTCGTAGGTTGCCCAGAACTCCAACGATGCAGTACCCTGCAAGAGTTTACGAACACGCTCGGGCTCCTTAACGCCAGGCAACTCAACCAAGATGCGACCAGCCTCCAAACGCTGAATGTTGGGCTGGGTTACACCAAAGCGGTCGATACGGTTGCGGAGTACGTTGAACGAGTTCGAGATTGCGCTCTCGCTTTCCTCACGCAGTACGGTGATAACCTCTGCGTTGGTGCTGGCGGGAGTAACCTTGTCCTTCAACTCCTGGTTGTTGAAAATATAGGCGAGCTGACCACCGTTCGACAACTGCTCGTAGTTGTTGGCGAAGAGGGTGATAAAGTCGCTCGACGAGTTCTTCATCTGCTCGCGAGCCTGTGCCATAGCCTGGTTAAATACGGGATCGGTGCTGTTGTTCGACAGAGCGCGAACTACATCCTCTACCGAGATCTCCAACATCACGTTCATACCACCCTTCAGGTCAAGACCGAGGTTGATCTCTTTCTCCTTAACCGACTTGTAGTTGAACTTGGCGATGCCGATGTTGTAAACTGTCTCGGACTTCACCGAATCAAGGTAGTGCTGCTGCTTTGCCTCCTGCTCCTCAGTGGGGAACTGAGCGGCGTATGCAGCGGCCTTTTTCTCTACGCGCTGTGCTACATAAGTGAACGACAGCTGATAGAGGCACGCAATACCGAGAAGTACTGCAATGAATTTGATTAAGCCTTTATTCTGCATTTTTTTAGTTAATTATGATATGAATTTATTTATAGTTCATTTTCAATAGCCCGCAAAGATATATAAAATAATTAGAATACCCAATTTTATTATACATTTAAAATAATAAAGGCTGACCAAAGTCAGCCTTTATTTTGCTAATGCAGCTTCTTATGCCTCCAATTCGGCAAGAATTTTCATTGCGCAATCGTAGATAGTGGTGTCGTCAATGTTAACCACGCCACCATCGGGACCTGGCTCGAAGTGAACACCTGCTGTGGAGCCGCCCTCAAAATGACGACCCCCGAAATAGTTTCTTACTTCATCAACATCGATACCCAACTCGTCTGCGATGCGCTGCGAGCTGCCGCTGGGAAGTTTGTCTTTGATGCGGCGCAATTCATTGAAGGTGATAATCATAGTGCTAAATTTCTATTTAGGTTTTTAAATGTTTAAGCGTTTTCGCACCTCTAAGATACAATATTTAGTTGAAAGCGCAAACTTTTCTCCATAAAAAGTTGATAAAATTAGCTTTTTCTCCATATATGGCATTTTTATTCATCCTTCACTATGGGTGTCACCCGTTGCCCTCCGACCGACATTTTATACATTTTTGACAAACTTTTCTCCCCTTGACTGACAAAATGGCAGACCGTGTGGCGTGGTTTTATCCTCTTTGGCAGTTTTGGCACGGATAGGGTGGGGTGGCATAGAAGTTGATTGGTATATAAAACAGAAAGGCGAACTTTTCTACACATTGCAGAGAACGAACGCCACAAAAAGTAAGAATACAAATAAATAATTAATAACAACAAAACTTAAAGAATTATGGCAAAGATTATCGGAATTGACCTTGGTACTACCAACAGCTGTGTATCGGTTATGGAGGGCAACGAGCCCGTAGTTATTCCCAACAGCGAGGGACACCGCACAACCCCTTCGATTGTTGCATTTGTTGATGGTGGTGAGCGCAAGGTGGGTGACCCCGCAAAGCGTCAGGCTATCACCAACCCC
>JAFNVE010000201.1 GCA_017379955.1 Tidjanibacter sp.
CAAACATTGTTTTCTTGGATGCGTTCAGCCTTGGCGGAGCAGACCTCAGCAGTATCACAAAACTTGGCAACTATACTGAGTATCAAACCTCTATACCAGACGATGTTATAGATAGGTGCAAGGATGCGGATATTGTAATCACCAATAAAGTGCCAATCTCGGCAGAGGCTATGGACGCGCTACCCCACCTCAAACTTATCTGTGTAGCTGCTACGGGTATGAATAATATTGACCTGCCTGCGGCTGCCGAAAGAGGTATTCTTGTGCGCAATGCAGTAGGTTATTCTACTGAGACTGTGGCAGAAACGACAATTGGGGATGCAATCGCCCTACTCCGTCAAGTGGCGTATTATGACAACTATGTAAAGAGTGGTGAGTATGCCGCATCTCCCCTTTGGATTAACTTCGACCGCAAGTTATACTCACTCAGTGGCAAGAATTGGGGTATTATTGGTCTTGGCAATATTGGCCGTCGTGTAGCCCATCTGGCAGAGGCTTTTGATTGCTCAGTAGCATACCACTCAACTTCGGGAGTATCAAGAGAGGAGAGATATGAGCAAAAATCGCTCGATGAATTGCTCCGTTGGGCTGATATTCTCTCAATCCACTGCCCTCTTTCGGAGAAGACACGCGGATTGATTGGTAAGGGGGAGTTGCAAAAGATGAAACCCAGCGCAATACTTATAAATGTGGCGCGTGGTGGTATTGTTAATGAATCGGCTCTTGCCGATGCACTAAATAATAACGTGATTGCAGGTGCCGGTATCGACACCTACTCAATTGAGCCAATGAAGGCTGACAATCCTTTATTAAAACTGAAAGATCCCTACAAGCTTATCGCTTCGCCTCACAATGCATGGGCGGCGACAGAGGCCATAGACAGACTTGTCGGTTGTATTGCCGACAACATAAAGAATTGGTTTATCGAAGCGGGGTTAAATTGCTCTGTACTCGGCAATTCCGCGGAAGCCTCTAAGCAGATCAGCAACAGCCATACGTCGCTTACCAGATAGTTGTAATTCGTCTAAATAGATATAGCCATCGGCACACGCTACCTTGATATAGGTGCGGTCGTCGGTGGCTATTGTGCCAACTTCACATTTTACCTCAGCAGGCTCAAAACGGCTCTTAAAGACCTTAACTGAGAGTGTATCCGAGAGAGCAAACCAAGCAGCAGGATAGGGAGAGAGTCCACGCACAAAATTGACAATTTGCTCTCCGTCATTATTAAAGTTAATATGGCAATCCTCCTTGAAAATCTTGGGCGCAGGTCTTAACTCGCACTCTTCCGACTGAGGAAGTGGCTCAAAATTGCCGACAGCAATCTTCTCAACAGTCGACACCACCAAATCCGTTCCGCGCCACATCAATTTATCGTGGAGCGAGCCGGCAGTTTCATCGTCCATAATCTCCACCTCGGCCTGCTCGATAATTGCGCCCTCGTCTATGCGGTGATTAAGGAAAAAGGTAGTCACACCACTCTTTTTATCGCCGTTAATGATGGCCCAATTGATAGGTGCTGCACCGCGATACTGAGGCAGAAGCGAGGCATGAAGATTGAAGGTGCCGAGCTTTGGAGCGTTCCATATAACTTCGGGCAACATCCTGAAAGCCACAACAATACCCAAATCCACATCAAGTGCTTTGTAAGCCTCCACAAACTCCTCCGATTTGAGTCGTTCGGGCTGCAACAGAGGAAGACCCTGCTCGGTTGCGTACTGCCCTACTGCACTGCGTTGCATCTTCTGTCCACGACCCGCAGGTTTGTCGGGCATAGTCACCACAGCCACCACATTATATCCACCCTCGACCAAAGCCTTCAGAGGCTCTACCGCAAAGTCGGGAGTTCCCATATATACTATTCGGAGTTCTTTTGCGCTCTTATCCATTATTCTTAGCACTCAGTTTCTTACTACTCTTTTTACCAAATCGCGCACGCAACCAATCGCGTACAGCGACATATTTCATATAGTACCAATCCACATTGAGCAGATTGGAGTCATTTGTTGCCCTATAGGTCAGATAGATAGCTATCGGGAAGAGGATGATAGACGATAGCCACATACCCTCAAAAGCCCCCATCGAGCCCTCTTTCGCCATCTTTTCGCCCATCATACTCACAATGTAGTAGAAGACGAAGAAGAGTACCGAAACCACCGTAGGCATACCTAAACCACCTCTACGGATAATAGCACCCAGCGGAGCACCAATCAAGAAGAAGATAACTACCGAAAATGGCAGTGCAATCTTTCTGTGCCACTCCACCTGCGATTTATAGAGTTGGTTAAGGTTGTCTTTTGCGGTCGACTCATTAAACGAAAGAATCGAACGTGAGTTCTCTGCCTGCGTTGCTGCCTTATCCCAAAGGAGGAAACTACGGTGATAATCAGCATTAAAGACTGAGTCGGTCAAATCGAGTTGCTCAAACGGCACACGCTCAACCTCCACCGTATCAAGCAATCCCATAACACTTCTATCCATTGTAAAGAGATAACTCTCCAAAAGTGGCTGATACGAGCGACGAGTGTTGATAGAGGCCAAGTGCGCCAGAGAGTCGATATCTGTCTGTAACTCAGTCACATTTTTAGTCTGACTCGAATTAAACAACGAAACATCCGAGCGCTCAAAGGCAAAACCATCCATCTTGATAGCACCATTTTGCTCAGCAAAGATGTGGTGGCGCAGATTATTCTCCTCAGACCAGCGATAGTTACGAGTAGTTTCGTAAGTCTCGCCATTATAGAGAGTTGCAAGCAAGAACTGCTTATCATCAGAAATACGGATATAGCCCGATTCTGCCATAGTGGTTGTCATATTGCCGCCCGGGTCACGAGTATCGTAAATAAGCACATCAAAGAGTTGACCTGTTACAGGGTCTTGGTGCTCAACACGGATACTCATATTATCGATACCGTTAAAGAAGATGCCGTCCTTAAATTCGAGCGTCTGCTTCTGCTGCTTGATATCGTATAGGATAGCCATCATCTGTTTATTGGCATAGGGAACTAAGTTGTTGGCAATAAAGAAACTACCAACAGCCACGAAGGCCACAACAATAATCAGAGGACGCAGGATGCGAGGCAGTGACATACCCGCCGACTTCATAGCCAGCAGCTCGTAGTTCTCGCCGAGGTTGCCCATAGTCATAATTGCCGCCAGCAGAGTGGCGAGAGGCAGACCCATCGGCATAGTATTTGCCATTGCATAGAAGAGGAGTTCGACGATTACTCCAAAATCAAGACCCTTACCGACAAGTTCGTCGATATAGCGCCACACGAAGTTCATCATCATAATAAAGAGTACGATGCAGAACGTGAGCACCATAGGGCCCAAGTATGATTTCAGAACAAATCTATCTATCTTCTTCACTTTGCTTCTACTCTTCTAAATTTGCACAAAGGTACAAGTTTTACTCCAATCAACACAACAGTCAGCAAAAAAATAGTCGCTGCACCTGCCGGAACATCAAGTCTGTAACTAACAAACAGACCCGCAAGATTACCTACAATGGCTATAACTACCGACCAAATAGTGATACGCTTATACGAGCCTGAGAGCGAGTTGGCAATTACGGGTGGTATAGTGAGCAGAGATATCAACATCACAATACCTACTGCCCTGATTGACAACACAATGGTAATCGCTGTCAACACCGCAACCGTATAAGCCACAAGCCCCGTTTTAACGCCTTGACTCTCGGCATACTCTCTATCGAAAGCCACAAACATCACCTGTCTGTGCCAAATAGAGAACATCACTACCAACACCACCGCCAGCAGAGCCAATAGTTGAATATTGGTAGTGGTTACGGTCAAAATATTACCAAAGAGAAAATTCATCAGATTGGGAGCATAACCGGGTGTAAGATAGATAAATAGAATACCTATTGCCATACCCACACTCCACATTATACCGATTGCCGAATCCTCTCGAATCTGCCCCTTTCTGGACGAAGCCTCAATACCTACCGCCGAGAGCAGAGCAAAGAGGCCAGCACCCCACAAAGGATTCAGTCCCAGATAGTAAGCCAGACCGATACCACCAAACGAGGAGTGAGTAATACCGCCCCCAAGAAAGACCAATCGGCGCACCACCATATAGGTACCGACAATACCGCAACACACCCCACAAAGGATTGCTGCCGTAACTGCATTGGCCAAAAAGCGATACTCAAATATATCTGTCAGAAACTCAATCACTATCTCTCTGTTTTCTACTCTTTCAGGGTTGTAAAAGCAACCTCTCACACGCCTAAATGAGGAATAATTATTCGGCAAATGTAGTTATTTTCCCTTTTATTTCATAACTTCGCGTAATATTAAGAGAGATATGGAAGGAAACAAAAAAGTATATATTCACACACTTGGATGCAAACTCAATTTTGCAGAGAGTTCTACACTTGCTCGCCAGTTCGAGGCAGGAGGTTTTCAGCGCACCTCTCGCAGTAGCGAGGCCGATATCTGCATCATCAATAGTTGCACCGTAACAGAACACGCAGACAAGAAGTGTCGCAACATTGCGCGCAAGATTCATCGCGAGAATCCATCGGCGATAATCGCAATTACGGGTTGTTTCGCGCAACTCTCTCCTGAGGAGGCAGCATCGGTTGAGGGTGTAGATATCGTGTTGGGCAATAACGAGAAAGTAAACCTCTTCGAGAAAGTTTCGGCACTCACCGCAAAGCAGAGTTCCCCTATTGTGCATAGTTGTTCGGCAGAGGAGATTTCCACATTTTTCGCTTCGTGTTCCACCGGCGACCGTACTCGCTCTTTCTTGAAGGTGCAGGATGGATGTGACTATAAATGTGCATATTGTGCTATTCACTATGCTCGTGGTTGCAGCCGCAACATACCCATTGGCGAGATTATCCCTCAGGCCGAGGCTGCAGCCGCAAAGGGAGTGAGAGAGATTGTCATTACCGGCATTAATACAGGTGATTTTGGCCGCACTACGGGTGAGAAATTCATCGACCTACTCCGCGAGTTAGACAAGATTGAGGGTATTGAGCGTTACCGTATCTCCTCCATCGAGCCAAACCTGCTGACGGATGAGATTATTGATTTCTGTGCTGCATCAACCAAGTTCCAGCCCCACTTCCACATCCCCTTGCAGAGTGGGTCGGACAAGATTCTTGGTCAGATGCGTCGTCGCTACACAACAGCTCTCTATGCCGACCGTATCGCAAAGGTGCGCTCGGTGATGCCCGATGCATTTATCGGCATTGATGTTATTGTTGGCTTCCCTGGCGAGAGTGAGGTGGAGTTTATGGAAACTTACGATTTCCTGAGCAACCTTGCCCCAGCCTATCTTCACATTTTTCCTTTCTCCGAGCGAGAGAACACCCCCGCACTCACAATGTCGGGCAAGGTACGCGAGCAGGACAAGCGCGATAGAGCAGGCCGACTCGGTGAGTTGTGTCAGCAGTTGCACTACAATTTCTGTAAAAAGTGGTGTGGTGCGGAGGCCTCTATCTTGGTGGAGAACAGCGTAAAAGATGGTAAGATGTTTGGTTATACCGAGAATTATGTAAAGGTTCAGATTGATGCGAATCGTTCGCTGTCGGGCAAGATTGTGCGCGTGAAACTTGGTGAGATTGACAATAATTGCACACTCGCTGGACAAGTTATCGAATAAATTCTTATATTTGCTAAATTAAATACCATATATAAATGGGACTTCGCAGGAGAATAACGATAGGTTTTTTCAGTTTGGTGGCACTGCTGCTCTTTGCAGTAGCCATCTCTATTGCTGAACTTGGACGACTCAGAGAGGATGCTCGTGAGATTGTTGAAGCGGGAGATAAAGGCAGTGATTTGGCTGCTATGATGATGTCTGGTCTGCAAAAGCAGAACAGCGCAATCCTCCGTATGGTTGCAACCGAGCACATCCAGCCCGACAGTGAATATAATGAGGGTAAAAATGAGTTCGACAACGCATACTCCGAGGCTTTGGAGGTGATGGTTCACGGTACCGACCTCGATGCAGTAACCACAGCAGAGGAACAATATCGTTCAATTGTCGAGAATTATCTCTCCCCTGCTCCTGCTCCAATCATCAACGACACGACAGGCAACCTCGAAGCATTTCGCCCCGATGCAAAGAGATTCTTGGAGGAGTATCTTCCTGCCTACTATGCACTTGACAATGCCGTAAAGAGATATATGGCTTCGCCTCAGAGTTCTATTGCTCAGCGTACAGCAATGGTTGAGGATAATGCCTACCGAACAATCACACCCAGCATTTTGACTCTGCTTGTTGCAGTGTTGGTGGTGTTGATGTTCCACTTCTTCATCGACTTCTTCTACATCAAGCCGATACTCAGGATTAACAAAAGCCTTGACCAATACCTGGCAACTCGCGTACCTTTCAATCCTAACGTAGAGGGTAACAACGAGATTAGCACTTTGAAGGA
>JAFNVE010000202.1 GCA_017379955.1 Tidjanibacter sp.
CGTTACATGTGTTATTTTCCGATGCAGAACTTGGAGAAGATTTCGGAGAGGATTTGGTCGGAGGTGACTTCGCCGGTGATGGTGCCGAGAAGGTCGAGGACTTCGCGGATGTCCCTGGCGGTCATTTCGGGGGAGGCGGTGTCCATATTGCCCTTTGCGTGTGCGAGGGCCTCTGCTGCTCTTACAAGTGCCTCGTAGTGGCGCGCGCCGCTCACTGTGACTGCGTCCGTATAGATTCGTTGGCTATCAATCATTGCCGAGATACTCTGCATCAATTCATCAACGCCCACTCCACTCTTAGCCGAGATCGTCACGGCAGGGTGGGGAAGCACTGCATCCAATTTCTCGGCCACAGCCGAGCAATCGCACACTGCTACGTCGCTTTTATTAATCACCACAAGGCATCGTTCGTCTGCCCCGCAGCCAATCTCGCCAAGTACTTCTAAAACGCTATTTTTAGCCTCTTCTGTGCTTTTGGGGAGTGTGGTGCCGTCCACGAGCGCAAGGATGATATGGGCCTCCTCAATAGCCTTACGGCTGCGTTCCATGCCCATCTGCTCCAGCATATCGTTACTGCTATGCAGGCCTGCCGTATCGATAAATAGGAAGTCAACGCCGTCAATATCCAGGTGTTCCTCAATAACATCCCTCGTCGTGCCTGCCACATCCGACACGATAGCCCTTTGGTCGTGCAACAGTGTGTTGAGGAGTGTCGATTTGCCCGCATTGGGTCGGCCGACAATAGCCACGCCAACGCCCTCCTTAATAGCCTTACCAAGGGCAAATGACGAGGTGAGTGACTCAATCTTCTCGGCAATCTCTGCCATCAGTGCTCTCAGTTCCGAGCGGTCGGCAAACTCTACATCCTCCTCACCAAAGTCGAGTTCCAACTCCAACATTGCGGCAAGATGTAGCAACCTACCTCTCAGCCCCTGCAACTCATCCGAGTAGCCACCTCTCATTTGGCGGCTTGCAAGGTGGTGGGTAGCCCTGTCGTGCGATGCGATAATATCTGCCACAGCCTCTGCTTGTGAGAGGTCCATCCTCCCTGCCAAAAAGGCTCTTGCGGTAAACTCGCCCGCTGTGGCTGCTCTGGCTCCTGCCTCGACAAGACGAGCAATGGTGCGACGGATAATATAGCGCGAGGCGTGAACAGTAATCTCCACCATATCCTCGCCCGTATAGCTGTGTGGTGCCTTATAGATAGCCACCACTGCATCATCAATAACACTCCCATCGGCCTCCACAACATCACCATAGAGCATAGTGTAACCCTTTGAATTGGCTACACTACGACCCTTAGCCGAGCGTACCACGCGGTCGCATATCTCCGCGCACTGCTCGCCACTCATACGGATAACAGCAATTGCGCCACCCGTACCGCTACTAAGAGCCACTATGGTATCGTCGGTAATCATTGCCGAGAGTAGGTGTTATCTGTAAATTTCGAGTTTCTGACCGATGCGCAGTTTCGATGCATCCTTGATGTTGTTCCACTGCATCAGCTGCTTGACCGTAACACCCTCACGACGAGCAATAGCACCCAGCACATCGCCCTTCTTGACGGTGTAGGTATAGGACTCTATGGAGAACTCCTGCTTGGAGGGGTCGGCCTTGGTAGGTTTCAGATACTGAGCCAGGTACATAGTATCCTTTGCCATAATCGTATCCTGCAAAACAAGGTAGTTCGACAGATCGGTACGAGGCAGAGTGAGGGTATATGTCTTGCTCACTGCGGGTACAATATCGAGTCGATATTGGGGATTGAGCGAGCGGATAACATCAATCGGGGTCTTGATTGTCGAACTCACCTGTTCGAAGTGCATAATGCGGTTGAGGTGAATCGTATCTGTCGCCAGAGGCAGGGGCGAGGGTGTAGCCTCAATGCCGTGCTGACGGTGGTAGTTGTATGCGTATGTAGCACCGATAAATGCGGGAACATAGTTGCGGGTCTCCTTGGGCAGATAGGGGTAGATGCTCCAGAAGTCGGTGGCACCCTCACCTGCACGGCGCATAGCCTTGTTTACATTGCCAGGGCCACAGTTATAGGCAGCCAGCGCAAGTGTCCAATCGCCATACATATTATAGAGGTCTTTGAGGAACTTGCAGGCAGCACGGGTAGCCAACAGAGGGTCTTGTCGCTGGTCGATAAAGGAGGTAATCTCCAGACCGTAACTGCGACCGGTCGAGAGCATAAACTGCCACAAACCAACAGCACCGGCACGCGAACGAGCCACAGGCGACAGTGCCGATTCAATAACGGGCAACATCCTAAGTTCCAGCGGCATACCTGCTTTATCCAACTCCTCCTCAATCATCGGGAAGTAGTATTGCGACAAGCCGAGCACCTTGCTATAAGTGCTTTGTTGGTCGTGGTGTACGACACGATATGACGCTTTACCACATCATTAAACTTCATCGGGATTGGGGAGAGAATCTTCGAGAGTCGCTCCGCATATACCGAGTCGGGAATATTTGTAACTACCTGATATGTAGAGTCAATATTGATAAACTCGCTGATAAATGTCTCGAACGCTGCCACGCTGCTCTGCTCCTGCCATTGGGTAAGAAGCGAGTCGTACACCGCAGGGTCGGTGAAGGTCATTGTGTCGAGTGGCGATATGGTGTCGCCGGCCAAGAGCAACGAATCTGCCGACAGACTATCAGGTTGTGAAGCCATTGCCTCTTCGAGGGCCTGGGTGGCAATCTGGTTTACTATTGCCTCCACGCCAGCGGGTGGATCTTGTGGTGTGGGTAGATGTTTGATGGGGGTTGAGGTGGCAAGCAGTGTGAGAACAATTGTCGAAAGAGTGTGCATCGCTGTTGTCTATTTTTCAGTATTTATTATTCGTTAAAAAGTAAATGATAGCCCTACACCAAGTGTATTCTGAGCACCAAGTCCTGTGGTACCGATAGTGGTGGTCACGGGAGATATATTCATCGTCAGGTCGTCGCTGATGTCGTAGTCCTGCATATGGGCATCGATATGTGCATCCATAATGTTGAGCAGATAGACTCCGACCATACCGATAATTGAAAGGTCGCGGTTACGACGATATTGGTTTTTAAGGTTTTGCAGGAAACTTTCATCATATCGACCATTGAATTCATCTATGGTCGCATCATCGCCATCGGTCACCAAATCGTAGGCAAGTTTGAAACGCTGATAACCACGGTTGTTCCAATCGATAATATATCCCATAGTCACCATACCACCCACAAAGATAGGGGTCTTCCAGAAACTACCATTATATATCTGACCGGCACCAGGGCATACCATTGAGAGGGTAGTGGCCTTTTGAATCTTGCTCGTCTCGGAGGGGTAGTTGATAACACCATCGGTGAGCAGTGCCATATATGATATAATCGTTCCCGCGAAGAGTACCTGACGATAGGTGTTATGGCGAATCATCTCTGTCTGTACGGGGTCAATCTTTTCGCGCGAAGCACCTGTGCGAATCAGAGCATCGTACTCAGCCTTGAAGGATTGGTATTTCTTGTTCTGTTGCAGACCAAAGACCAATGGAGTGCCGATTGCAGCATAGCCGATGGGTATCTTCCACGCCTGATTGTTGTAGACCTGTGCCGTACCCGGGAGAACTGCCGAAAGGGCTGTCAGTTTGCCGAGAGGCAGTGTGTCGCGGAAGATTTTGTTGTGGCGTACGAGTGGTGTCGCTGTCGAGTCACTCTTCTCGCCATCGGTTTGCAATCCTCTGAGCGAGGCTATGGTTATAGAGTCGAGAGGTATAGCCATCTCCTCAGCGATTGAGTCGGGATTGATTGAGAGGTTCGGCAGGAGTGTGTGCAGTCGGGCAAGCGAAAGGGAGTCGATAAGGCTCTCCGAGCCTAACGAGTCGACTACAAGCAGAGCTCCCGTAGTGTCGGCCTTGATAGAGGCAGCACGATAGGTTGTGCCGAGCGAGTCGGTGAAGATAAGATTGCCGAGCGAGTCTATTTTAGGGAGGCGCATCTCTGCAAGTTTTGCCGAGTCGATAATCTCTGGCACCTCATCCAGCGTACGCATACCGCCACTGACGATAAAGGCACGACGCAACGAGTCGGCGCGCTCCACTGCACGCTCTCTCGCCTCACGCTCTTTGCGGTTTTGTGCGCTAAGGCTCTGTGGGACAAGCACCCCGCAGAGTATCAGCACCAAGACAGCAACCAGAAATCTCCCTCTCTTCACTCTCCTCTATATTCTTTTACAACTTATTCAACTTCGAAATCATCGCCTCGACCTCCTCATCGGACGAGAAACCGATAACGATTTTGCCCTTGCCGCCCTCGGTGCGCTTAATCTTGATATCCTCGGTAAGCAGAAGCGACAAACGCTCAACCAGACGAGTGTAACTCTCAGGGAACTCCTCCTCAGCCTCTGCTGTGGGCTTGACGGTTGTAGCCTTCTTGGCAAGTTGCTCGGTGGCTCTTACCGACAGACCCTTGCGTACGCACTTGCGCAGGAGTGCGCTCTGTGCCTCCTCGGGAGCCGATGCGATAGCCTTTGCGTGACCCATAGAGATAGCATCCTCTTTCAGAGCTGCCTGAATCTCGGGCGACATCTGCAACAGACGGAGATAGTTTGCAACGGTCGAGCGTTTTTTACCTACACGCTGTGCTACATTTTCCTGCGTTACACCGCACTCGTCAATCAGACGACCGAGGCTGATTGCAATCTCCATTGCGTTCAAATCCTGACGCTGGATATTTTCAACCAGAGCCATCTCGTGGAGCTCTACCTCATCCACCTCGCGGATGTAGGCGGGTACCTTTTCCAAGCCTGCTGCCTGCGATGCACGCCAACGACGCTCACCGCTGATAATCATATATTTGCCGGCAACATCCTTCTTGACTGTGATGGGTTGAATCAGACCGAGTGTGCGAATCGAATCTGCCAACTCGGCGAGTGCCTCCTGGTCAAAGTTTGTGCGGGGCTGATTGGGGTTGGGGATAATATCACCAACAGCAATCTCCTCCAATCGGGCTACACTCTTAGCCTCCTCCGAGAGGGATTCGATATCGAGAATCGCGCCCAATCCGCGTCCTAAGCCTTTATTCTTCATATCTATATCTCTTTTAGTTATTCTGCTTTTTTGGGTCCCTTGTTGTTTCTGCGCAGGAACTCGGTTGCGCAATCCATATAGCAACGACTACCGGTACTTGCCGCATCGTAGAGAATTACGGGAATGCCGTGACTTGGAGCCTCGTCAAGTCTTACATTGCGCTGAATTACGGCGTCATACACCAAATGCTTGAAGTGGTCGCGTACCTCCAAAATCACCTGATTGGCGAGTTTCGAGCGCGAATACATTGTCATCAAGAAGCCCTCAATGTCGAGCGACGGGTTGAGTTTGCTCTTCACCATCTTGATAGTGCTGAGGAGTTTGCCCAAGCCTTCGAGTGCGAAATAACCACACTGCACGGGAACGAGTACCGAGTCCGACGCTACAAGTGCATTGACGGTGGTGAAACCGAGCGAAGGTGAGCAGTCGATAAAGATAAAGTCGTACTTCTCCTTGATGGGGTCGAGCACCTCTTTCATCTTGTAGTGGCCACCACCCTCGGTAGCAAGCTCTGCATCTGCGCCCACCAGATTGATACTCGAAGGCAACAGGTCCAGACCCTTTACATCCTCACAAGCGACAATCACATCTTCTGCCTTGCACTCGCCAACGATACACTCGTAGATACCCTTGTTCTTGATGTTATGACCAAGACCAGAGGTAGCATTTGCCTGAGGATCGGCGTCGACCAGCAATACTTTATGACCCAAAATTGCAACATTTGCTGCAAGGTTTATGGCGGTGGTTGTC
>JAFNVE010000019.1 GCA_017379955.1 Tidjanibacter sp.
CTCCCATAATTAATCCTGCTTCGCAGTCTTTTCGTTGCTCCCGCTCGGCATAGTCTGCAAGCAGCCTCTGCCCTCGCTTAATCGCAACGTTCCCATAACTCCTATAATTCCCATAACTCCTATTACTCCTATCCGCCCTACAAAAAAGGCAAAGCCCGTCAAGGGATGGGCGAAACCCACCAGCACTATGGCTCTACAAACAAACAGAAGAGGGAGTCCAATTGACTCCCTCTTCTGTATTTAGTATTAGGGCCTAAACCCTGTTAGAATTTCTACTCAAAACCCTGACCCTTTGCAGCAGCGTAGCTAATCTTCAGAGCATTTGCACGACGAAGCTCCTGCTTAACGTCAGTGATAATACCCATCTTAGTATCACGGTCTGCCTTGATACAAGTGGTCATCGAGTTACGATCTGCCTCATCAAGTTTGTCACGCTCCGATGCAATGAACTCACCAATCTCAGCTGCCGAACGGTAGCTGTCGTTGAGCTGGATACGGGGCGACGAACCCCACTTTGCCTGCTGAGCAACAGTAGGAGGACCGATGTAGATATAACTTACCAATGATTTCTTCTCCATCTTCTGTACCTCGGTAGCCTCAGGTGCCTTGAAGATCACCAGGAGCTCAACCTCACGCATCGTGGTCGATACCATGAAGAAGAAGAGAATCATAAAGATAACGTCTGGCAACGAGGCTGTCGAAATAGGTGGTACCTCTTTGCCGCCTTTTTTCTTAATTACTGCCATAATATTAATTAGCTCCTAAATCTCTGGGCTCGGCCTCGGAGATGGACAGCTTAATAGCCTCATTAACGGCTTTACGCTGGTCATCGGTAAGCTCTGCCACGGGTTTGCCGAATTTCTCGATCGAGAGTTCGTCACGAATTTCGTTAAATGCACGCGAAAGCTCATTCTGCACCATAACGTAGGTGTTATAGGTGGTGCTTCGGTCAGCCTTCAACGAGATAACGCCCTTCGAAACGACGTGGCTGCCAAGAATCTCATTCTCAACAACCTCCTTCTCGGGAAGATTCGGATCGTCAAACGGGTTCAACATAAACTCTTTTGCCTTATCTTTCAGCTGAGAGATGTGAATCTGCTCACCCTGAACCATCAACTGGTCGTAGGCACTCACAAAGACCTTCAAGATGTTACGCTCCTTGATAGGAGGTGCATCCTGCTGCTCCTCGTCAACCCAGGGAGGCAACGTACGGTTGATACCCGAGTCAACGTTCATTGTGGTAGCCACCAAGAAGAAGATAAGGAGCAAGAAGGCGATATCCGCCATCGAACCTGCGTTAACTTCCGGTGTTTTCTTCTTATTAATAGCCATAATAGATATTACTATTTTTTAAAGGCACTCTTCAACTCGCCGAACAGAATCGCTGCGAACGATGCTGCCAAAACGATGTAAGCGATATAGAGACCGGTATCGGTCAATTTCAGAGTTGCTGCATTGTCAAATACGTCTCCGTTGGGGAGCAACATAGGGTTAGCGCTCGAGAGCGAGTAGAGACCGAAGATAGCTGCAACTGCTACTACCAAACCAACCAAAGTGCGAACTGCACCCTTAGGATTGGAGAACATACCAACTACGGGGAAAACTACTGCGAAACCAAGAGCGAGACCCAAAATGATATAAGCCCAAGTCAGCATTGCGCCAACTGCTGCCTCACCTGCAAAGAGGAAGTAAGCAAAAACAGCTACACCGCAAACCAACAGAACGAGCTGTACATATTTAGTCCACTTCATAGTCTTAAATGAATTTTATTGATAGTGGTTAAATTATTTCTTGCTGTAAGCGGTCAACATATCAACCAAAGTGATCGAGCAATCCTCCATAGTTACAACGAGACCGTCGATTTTGCTAACGATGTAGTTGTAGAACAACTGAAGAACAGCAGCAGCGATAAGACCTGCAAGAGTGGTAAGCAGAGCGACCTTAATACCACCTGCTACGAGAGTGGGCGATACGTCACCAGCAGCCTCGATCGAGTCGAATGCGCCTACCATACCTACTACAGTACCCATAAAGCCCAACATAGGCGAAAGAGCGATGAAGAGGCTGATCCAAGTCAGACCCGACTCCATAAGACCCATCTGAACCGAACCGTACGAAGCAACCGACTTCTCAACTACGTCAAGACCCTGATCGTAGCGGCTCAAACCCTGATAGAAGATGCTAGCTACGGGACCACGACGGTTACGGCAAACGTCCAATGCCTTCTCAATACCACCCTCAGCCAAAGCAGCCTCAACGTCTGCGATAAGCTTCTTGGTGTTAATCTTCGAAAGGCTCAGGTAGAGAATACGCTCAACAGCGATTGCAAGACCGAAGATCAAGCAGAGCAATACGGGGGTCATCCAACCTGCACCACCCTCGATAAATTTGCTCTTGATAGCCTGGTGCATAGCAACACCCTCTACATCAACCTCAGGATCCATAGCGGGAGCCTCAGCCTCAACAGCCTCAACAGCCTCGGGAGCAGCTGCAGCCTCATCCTGTGCATAAACGTTAACTGCCGCGAAGCTCATTACGCTTGCCATCGACAGAATCAGAAAAAGTTTTTTCATAATTTAAATTTAAGATTAATTAGACTTATGTGTTTTTTAAAGTTTGTTGTTTTTCTATTTTTTTCAAAAAAATTTTGCGGAGAAAGCGGGATTCGAACCCACGATACCCTTTTGGGGTATACGCACTTTCCAGGCGCGCACCTTCAGCCACTCGGTCATTTCTCCAATTCCGCTAACCCATAACTCCCTGCATCCCAGAGAATTATCAGGCTTTCTCCCAACACATAAACGGTCTTTCCGGACTCTCAAACCAACCCGTCAAAACCTATTACACGTCAAAAATCCCCGAAATATACAAATTTTTTTTCGTAACAAAAAAATTTATTCGTTCATTTCTCCTTTAAAAGATGTTCTTAAAGCCGATTTTAGTGCCTCTCCGCTCACTCCGCGACCCAACATAAACATCATTTTTGTCACCGCGGCCTCCAAAGTTATATCCCTTCCGCTGACCACTCCGAGTTCCTGCATACGGCGACCTGTTTCGTAAAGTTCCATATCAACCTTACCGTCGGCGCACTGGGTTACGTTCATCACGCACACCCCGCGCTCCATCGCTCTGCGCAACGAGCCGATAAACCAATCGCCACTCGGCGCATTACCCGAGCCATAGGTTTCGAGTATCACACCCCTGAGCCCCTCAACCGAGAGCATAGCATTGAGAGTCTGCTCGGTAAGGCCGGGGAAAATCTTGACAACCATCACATCGCAGGCGAGCGACGACTCCACGCCAAACTCTTCACCCTCGGCAGGATGATGGATTGCAGCATCGTTATAGGCGATATTAACTCCCACCTCGGCAAGTGGCGGATAGTTGAACGAGGCGAAGGCACTCAGCCTCTCGGCACTCTGCTTGGTGGAGCGATTGGCACGGAAGAGGCGATTTTGGAAGTAGAGCGACACCTCCGGCACACGCGCCCTGCCCTCGGCGTCGGTAGCCGCGGCAATCTCGATGGCGGTGATAAGGTTTTCGCGACCATCAGTGCGCAGCACGCCAATCGGAATCTGGCTACCGGTAAAGACCACCGGTTTTGCCAGGCCGTGGAGCATAAAACTGAGGGCGGAGGAGGTGTAGGACATAGTGTCCGTTCCGTGCAGCACCACAAAGCCGTCGAAGAGGTTGTAGTTCTCCTCAATCTTGGCAGCAAGTGCGCGCCACAGAGCAGGCGAGGCGTTCGACGAGTCGATAGGGTCGAAGGGAAGCACCTCGATATCCACATTAAGTCGCTGGATAACAGGGAACTCCTGATGGATATGGGTAAAGTCGAAGGGTACAAGTGCGCCACTCTCAGGGTCGGTCTTCATACCGATAGTACCACCCGTATAAATCAACAACACTCTGCGTCGTCTGTTGTCACCATTTACTCTATTCATCGCTATATAACTATTTGGTTATCAAATCATAAACATTTGTCTGGCATTTGCCGTTGTCTGGCGAGCCACCTCCTCGGGGGCAACACCCTTAATCTCAGCCACCTTTGCGCAGGTATATTGGAGGTAGGCACTCTCATTGCGCTTGCCTCGGTAGGGGACAGGAGGCAGGTAGGGAGCATCTGTTTCGAGCAACATCTCCTCCAATCCCATAAGTGCAACAGCCTCAGGCAGAATACTCTTTTTATAGGTTACTACGCCACCTATTCCGAAGAGCATATCGCCCATCTCGCGCGCCGCACGCCACACCTCCGGCTCGGCAGCAAAGGCGTGAAACACACCCCTCACTCCGCGACCACGAAAGCCGTCGAGCACCTCCAACACCTCGGGCCACGCATTGCGAACGTGGATAGCCAGCGGCAGGTCGTGGCGGAGCGACAACTCCACCTGTCGGGCGAAAATCTCCATCTGCTCCGTGCGATACTCACTGCTCCAATAGAGGTCGATACCCACCTCACCCACAGCCACAAAATGGTGGTCGGGGTCGGCAAGCAGTCGTTCCACAATCGCCATCTCGCGCTCGTTGTTCGCCACATCGGCTACCGAAGTGGGATGCAGACCCATCATCGGGTAGTGGTCGGGGTATTCGGATGCTGTGGCGAGCAGTCGCTCGTGACTCTCGGAATCGATAGCGGGCAGGAAGAAGGCCTCCACTCCCGCCTCACGCGCACGAGCAATCACCTCGGCACGGTCGGAGTCGAATTCTTCGCAATAAATATGGCTATGTGTATCTATCATTTTCTATATATATACCTATTTAAAATAAGGGCTACACCTTTTCGTAGCGTCCGCCCGGCAATTGTCGCACCACGCCGGCAATATCCAGCCCCACCAGCAGAGCATTTATCGAAGCCACAGCCATACCGCTACGCTCAACAAGGGTATCGACAGCCAACATCTCACCCTCACCAAAGCAGCCAAGCAGATGCATCTCGCCCTCGCTCAGCCCAAGGCTATCATCAGATGCGGCAACCACCACAGCACGCTCTTCAACGTTCCACCCCACCTCGCGCACCACATCGGCAGCCGAGCAGACCATAGCAGCACGACGCGACACGATAAGTTCGTTGGTTCCCTCTGACGAGCGGTCGCCCACCCTGCCAGGGAGAGCCATCACAGCACGGTTGTAGCCATAGGCCATCTCGGCAGTGTACAACGAGCCACCCTTCGCGGGGGATTCCACAACAAGTGTACCTTGCGCCACGCCCGCAATGATACGGTTGCGCGGGATGTAGAAAGCACCCCTGCTGGCCACCCCACTCCGATACTCACTCACCAAAGCACCCCCAGAGGAGAGAATGCTCTCGGCCAACTTCTGATGCGTGCGCGGAGTGACCGAGGTGACAGGCGAAGGAAGAACAGCCACCGTGTGCAACCCTGCATTAAGAGCTGCAAGGTGCGCCTCGCCATCCACGCCAAAGGCCAAACCACTCACCACAGAGACATCTGGCACCATCTGTGCAAGGTCTGCAATCAGGCGATTGGTCATACGACCACCATAGGGCGTCATCGTGCGCGTGCCAACCACA
>JAFNVE010000020.1 GCA_017379955.1 Tidjanibacter sp.
ATAACCATCGGGAATACGACGAGCAACCCAAACAATACCTTTATTTACATTTTTACCATCGACCATCTTGGTACCCTTACCGATAATCTCGAAGATCCAAGCCTCGTTCTCATCTGCCACTGAGAAACTCTCACCCGACGATGCATAGCCGTGAGTATTAGCGAGTTCTACCATAATATCGATAGCCTCACGAGCGGTAGTAGCACGCTGCAAAGTGATGTAAATCAACGAGCCGTAGTCCATCAGACCTGTCTCGTCCACCAACTCCTCGCGACCGCCATAGGTGGTCTCAGCGATAATCACCTGATTCTCGTTCATATTGCCTACTGTCGAGTAGGTCTTTGCCACCTGGGGGATGTTGGTCAGGAAGCGACCGGTATCCCACTCATATACAGGAATCATCTCGCCAGCCTTAATCTTCTTGGGCGCATTGTATTTGTAGAGTGCGCCATAGAGTTGATGCGAGTCGGCAGCATAGGTCACCATAACAGAGCCATCGGTCGATGCACCCTTGGTGATAATAAAGTTAGTACAAGCATCTGCTCTCTGCACCGAGAGGAGCGCAAGTAATACGATTGTAGAAAGAATTTTCTTCATTTACAGAGTGTTATTTGTGATTAAAAATTATTGTTTTCTCGTAGAGAACAAATATACAAAATTTGTGTAAATTTGCAGTAAGAACAAGGAAAAATGAGTATTCAATCACAGATAGCAGAATTACAACGGACCCTTCCCGAGGGCGTTACATTGGTGGCAGTGTCAAAGATGCAACCCATCGAGTCACTTAGAGAGGCATACGAGGCAGGCCAGAGAATCTTTGGAGAGAGCCGTCCGCAGGAGATGTGTGCCAAACGTGAGCAGATGCCCGAGGATTGTCGTTGGCATATGATTGGTCACTTGCAGACTAACAAGGTTAAATATATCGCCCCATTTGTTGAGATGATTCACTCGGTCGACTCGCTCCGACTGCTTGATTCTATCAACAGAGAGGCTATGAAGTGTGGCCGTAGGATTGATATTCTTCTGGAAGTCCATCTTGCCACAGAGGAGAGCAAGAGTGGTTTTTCGGTCGAGGAACTCAGAGAGGTTATTGCAACAGAGGATATCAAAGACCTTGCCTATATCCGTGTTCGTGGTCTGATGACTATTGCGTCTAATACTGACGATGAGGCGGTTGTGGCCGGTGAGTTCAAGCAGTTGAAGAGTCTGTTCGATGAACTCAAACAAGAATTTGGCGTGCATTTCGACATCCTCTCGATGGGTATGACTTCGGACTACCCTCTCGCTATCGAGTGCGGTTCGACAATGGTGCGCATCGGCTCGCAAATATTTGGCGAGCGCAACTACTAATCTCATTTACATATAAAATAATAAGAGCCACAACTCGATGTTGTGGCTCTTATCATATATAGGTGTTCTACTATTTGTGAACAAATGCACGCTCCAAGTCCTGCGAGATATTGATGATAAAGTCACCCATACCCTCCAACTCGTTGATGATGTCCAAGTAGTAGGAACTTGTCTGATAGTGCTTGCCACTATTGTCGATAGCCTCAATCTCGGAGTCACGCAAGTAGTTGCGGAGCGAGTTGATACGATCCTCAGCATTGTAGGCATTGTCAATCTTAACCAGGTTGCCTTTGTGCGCACTATTCAAGTTAGCAATCATAGCCTCGTATGCCTCATCAACAGCACCAATCATATCATCGATATGTTTCAAGGTCTCTGCATCGAATACGCGCTTGTGAATATTCTTGCGGGTAAGAATACGGCTAATAGCCTCGCCCGAATCACCAAGCGACTCCAACTCACCGATAATCTTATACATTGCCTTAACCTTCTTCGAGGTATCGTCGCTGATATCACCCTCCGACACAGCATTTAGGAAGGTAGCAATCTCATACTCGATTCTATCCGAAATCTCCTCGTACTTTACAAGTTTGCCACGCAACTCCTCAAACTTATCCTCCTCGGTAGCACCCATAATATCGCGTGCATAGCCAAGACCATTGCGCGAAATCTGTGCAAAGTGGATAATCTCATTAAGTGCCTGCTCGGATGCAAGCTCAGGAGTTGCTAAGTGACCAGCCGAGATATATTTGAGGCGGAATACCTCTTTCTCCTGATCCTTGGGAGCCTTGATAATTGCAGTCACTGCCTTCTCAATCAACTTAACAAACCATATCAGAATAAAGGTATTGATAAGGTTGAAGAGGGTGTGCAACATCGACAGACCATAGAGTGCAGCAGTGCTGGTTGCAGCATTAGCCTCGTTAACGGCAAAGCCTGCAGCTGCAGGATTAGGCAGACCGAAGAGTTCGATAATACTACCTACAAGTGCCAAGAAAGGCTTGAAGAAAATCAGAGCCCAAATCACACCGAATACGTTGAAGATGGTGTGTGACATTGCGGTACGGCGAGCCTGAGTGTTACCAACCGATGCAGCGATGTTTGCAGTGATGGTAGTACCGATATTCTCACCAAGCACCATAGCACAAGCCATATTGAAAGGAATCCAACCCATACTCAGCATAATCAGGGTGATAGCCATAGTTGCCGATGACGACTGGAGAACGAGGGTGAGGATAGTACCAACCACAAGGAAAATCAGTACCGAACCGAAGCCGTGGCCAGCCCAAGCCTTAACAAACTCAAGTACTTCGGGTGTCTGATTCAAATCGGGCACCGAATCCTTCATAAACGAAAGGCCAAGGAACAAGAGCGAGAAACCAACGATAAGTTCACCAATACTCTGCTTGTTGCTCTTCTTCGAGTTCGAGAAGAGGAAGCCAAGCAACATTAGAGGCACTGCCAGAATCGAAATATCAGCCTTGAAACCGAGGAAGGCAACCATCCAAGCGGTAATAGTGGTACCAATATTGGCACCCATAATCACGCCAATTGCCTGAGTCAGAGTAAGCAGACCTGCATTCACGAAACTAACCACCATAACGGTAGTAGCAGACGATGATTGGATAGTTGCAGTTACACCCAGACCTGTCATTACACCTTTAAAAGGAGTAGAGGTCATCGATGAGAGCAGACCACGAAGTTTATCTCCGGCCGCCTTCTGCAAACCAGAACTCATCAAGTTCATACCGTACAGGAACATTCCCAATGCTCCGAACAGCGTCAAAATTTGAAGGATTCCCATAAAATTAGATTATTTGATTGTTTATAAGATATACATTATAAGCCACAAAGCAGACAAAGAGCAGAATACCACCTGCCCTGCCAACCTTGCCCTTGAAGCCAAAGAGCATCGGGAAGAGTGCTGCTGCAATCATCACCATATAGTCAAAGCCTGTAATACCCGAAGCGGTCAAGGGGAGTGCCTGGGAACTAAGACCCAAAATAAGAGTAATATTAAAGATGTTCGAGCCAACAATATTACCAAGAGCCATCTGAGTATTCTTCTTAACAGCAGCAGCCACCGATGCAGCAAGCTCGGGAAGTGATGTGCCGCAGGCAATAAGTGTCAGCGAGATAAATGCATCGTTCACGCCAAACGACTTTGCAATAACCACTGCATTGTCAACAAAGAGGTCGCAACTTGTAATAAGCAGAGCCAAACCACCCACTACCTTCACGATTGCCAGCCACATAGGGGTCTTCTCCTCCTCCACTACCTCAGCACTCTTAGATTGGTTCTTTCTATCGCGAGCGAAGGAGTACCACATAAAGCCAGCAAAGCAGAGCAAGAGTACAATACCGTCAATTCTACCGATAGTAATTGCCGAACCGTTGAAGAAGTTGAAGGCAAGTATCGTAACGAGCAACGAAACACCGATACAGAAAGGTATCTCAAACTTCATATTGCTCTTATCGATTGCTACGGGGAAGAAGATAGCAGTCAGACCGAGAATACCAAGTACATTAAAGACATTGGAGCCGATAACATTACCGATAGCTACATCGGCATTACCACCTATTGCACCAATAAAGCTAACCACAAGTTCGGGCATTGATGTTCCCACACCGACAATTGCCGCACCGATAACAAAGTCGGAGATTTTCAGTCGCTTGGCAATACTCACTGCTCCTGCAACCAGAAAATCTGCGCCAAAGACAATGCCAGCCAATGCAAGTATTAGAATTACGTATTCCATAGTTATTTGTAAATGTTCTGTTCTAAATTATTAATCTTGTTTAAGTGTTACATTAATGTTAGTTTAGGTACAAAACATTAAATAATAAGTTTACCAAGTGCCGCCAATCGACTTGCGGGCCTGGTAAACGAGGAAGATGCAATTAGATTACTTGTAAGTTTGGAGTTGATAATTTCGTTATTGAATATCTTTCCGGATTTGACAAAGTCATAGTTGTTTCGGTGACTACTATTCTGTCGCTTGCCAGAGTTGTATTGTCTGTGTGTGGCAGTGGTTGGGAGTTGTCGGGATGTGCAAACCGCTAACTCCGAAAGAGGAGATTCGAATTGGTAAGTTGTGAGGGATGTATCAGGTAGATTTGTAAGTGTTTGTGTAATTGCAGAGTCAGACTCAGCAGAACAATTTATAGTAGCAATAGCCACTATAAACAGACACATATATCTCAACACTCTACTCATCATTATCTGATTCTCAACTGTCTACCTGCTCGGATAATAGCGTTACGACTAATACCGTTCAGACGACACAATTCACTGACGGTAGTGCCGTTACGGCTTGCAATACGCGAAAGGGTGTCGCCACTTTTAATAGTATAATAGACAGGTTCCAATTTCTTCGCCTCGGCCTCTTGTATCTTCTCAATGTTCGCCAAAATATCCTCCGAGGTTATCTCCTGACCATCCTCTGTGGCAAGCAGTGCTATCTCCTCGTCATTATCTTCGAGCAACTCCGACGCATTGGAGCGGATGTTAAAGAAGGATTTTTCGAGGACAAAATTCTGATAGCGGATATCACCTGTCGCAAAATCGAAGATACGCTCGGGGTCAAATGTAAGGTCTTGATAACGTATCTCAAAGTGGAGATGCACACCACTACTACGACCTGTACTACCAGCAAAACCTACTACAGCACCTGCAACCACATAGTCACCAACCTCTACGTTTGTTTTGGAGAGGTGACCATACCAAGTTTCCAAACCGTTGTCGTGACGCACAATAACAAGATTACCGTAACCACCACCATTATATCGTGAGTAGCGCACCACACCAGGGAATGCCGCATAGATTGGCTCACGCAGTTTCAGGGGGATGTCGATACCGTTATGATTACGACCACGACGAATACCATATTTAGAGGTAACTCGCCCTACCACAGGACACTTATACTCCGATACCTTCTTAAACAGAGTGAGTTCCATCGATGCAGGCAGGTCATTTGCCGAAGTTCCTTTATAGGCAAAGACTTGGTCTGTAACCCAATTTGTGGTATATACATTTCGAGCAACCAATGAGTCGAGGCTGGGGAAGTAGAAATCCCATGTGTTGTTGGTATAGATAACCACCTTTGCGTTAGTTGAACCCAAGTCGAGGGTATCCATTGCAATTCTCGGCAGATCCTCGATACGCTGAGCATTGAGCGACGATGTCGAGAGAATTACCAACGACAATAGTGCAGTAAGTTTCAGTATGCTACTCCTCATTTTCACTGATAAATTTGGCTGCTTTATCCAATTCGTTATAAAAATCTTCGCCGTACGCACGGATAATCGGCTCACGCAGAGCCTGATAGATTTTTAGTCCTATCTTCTTGCCGCAATCGCGTGCGCAATTGCAGATGTCCCAACGGTGATACTCCATACCAATTGTACCATTACTGAAATGCTTAACACGGATAGGATAGAGGTGACACGAAATAGGCTTGCGGAAAGGGGTTTTGCCCTCAAACCAAGCTCGCTCGATTGCGCAATAGGTAACACCATTTTCTCGGAAAGCGTATGCACAATCGGCGTCACCAATCAGAGGAGTAGTGTAGTCGCCATCGCTATCGACAACCATAAAGCCCTCCTTTTCGATAACTCTTCGACCCGCCTCGGTCATATACGGAGCATAGTTCTCCCACTCCTCTTCGAGGATATCAACCTCATCCACATCGAGCGGAGCACCGGCATTACCCTCCACACAGCAGTCGCCCTTGCACGCCGAGAGGTCACAAGCAAAACACTCTGTGAGAATCTCCGTAGAGATAATTTTATCGTCTATTTCGAGAATTGTCATAGTGTATCTTCAATTACCTCGTCAAGTATATCGCTCAGATCAAGCCCCGCCGCACGCAACTGCTTGGGGATAATACTGCCACTGCTCATACCTGGAACGGTGTTAATCTCAATCATATAGGGAGTGCCCTCGGGAGTGATGATGAAGTCCACACGAGCCAGACCACGACAACGGCAAGCACGATAGATAGCACGAGTGAAATAGTGGAGTTTCTCTACAATCTCATCCGAGAGATCGGCAGGAGTAATCTCCGCTGCCATACCGGGAGTATACTTAGCCTCGTAGTCGAAGTATGCGTTTTTAGACACCACTTCGGTTACGGGCAGAAGATACTCTTTCTTCTTGGTAATCAGCACACCACAGGCAACCTCACGGCCCGATATCATCTCCTCAATAAGCACCTCGCTACTCTCCGAGAAAGCCTTTTCGATAGCCTCAGGGAGTTCCGATACATCTGTTACGCGGGTTACACCACAACTGCTACCACTTGCATTGGGCTTAACAAAGATAGGCAAACCCAACTTGCCAATAATCTCTTCTGCCGACCACTCATCGCCACGTGAAAGCAATACTTCACGCGCCAGGGCAACACCTGTGCGTGCAGCAGCAAGTTTGCAGGTAGTCTTATCAAAAGTGATTACAGACGATGCCATATCGCCTGTCGAGAAGGGAACACCCTGCATCTGGAGGTAGGCTTGCAGTTTACCATCCTCACCAGGAGTGCCGTGAATCATAATGAAGGCATAGTCGAAGGTGATGCGCTCGCCGGCAACGGTAAGCGAAAAATCGTTCTGGTCAACCAACCACTCTGCACCATTATTGTCCTTATAAGTCCACGTACCACAGTGAACGTCAATCATATAGAGATTATATCTCTCCTTCTTGAAAGAGTTGATGGTTTGTGCTGCACTACCGAGTGCAATCTCTCTCTCCGAGGAGTCACCACCAGCAAGAAAGGCTAT
>JAFNVE010000021.1 GCA_017379955.1 Tidjanibacter sp.
AGGCTCTATGTCCGACCGTGGGAATCTACCGCTGTTGAAAGACCTTCGGAATACGAGGTATCAGCAAGCTAGTAAAGACAAAGGTAGATTGCCACAGAATTGCATAGATCGTTTAGGGTATCACTACCGACAACGGATGCAATTCCTCGCAATGACGAATTAAAAAGTATATAAAACAATTTACAAACAAAATAAACAATTACAGCTATGTTAAAAGTAGAAAATTTACAGAAGAGTTTTTTCACCGAGGAGATTGAGACTGTTGCTCTGAACGGTGTGTCGTTTGAGGTTAAGGAGGGCGAGTTTGTTGCCGTAATGGGACCTTCGGGTTGCGGTAAATCAACGCTCCTCAACATCTTGGGTTTGCTTGACAATCCTACGGGCGGCTCATATCAGCTGCTCGACCAAGAGGTGGGCGGTCTGAAAGAGAAGGAGCGCACCGCCTTCCGCAAGGGCAATATCGGCTTCGTATTCCAGTCGTTCAACCTTATCGACGAGTTGTCAGTGGCCGAAAATGTCGAGTTGCCACTCATCTATATGGGCGTGAAGCCCTCGGAGCGTAAGGAGCGCGTGCAGAAGATGCTTGACCGTATGAACATCTCGCACCGTGCGGGTCACTTCCCACAGCAACTTTCGGGTGGTCAGCAGCAGCGTGTGGCTATCTCCCGTGCCCTTGTGTCTAACCCCAAACTTATCCTTGCCGATGAGCCTACGGGTAACCTCGACTCGAAGAATGGTCAGGAGGTGATGACATTGCTCAAAGAGCTCCACCAGGAGGGCACAACGATTATTATGGTTACCCACTCGCAGCACGATGCCTCGTATGCAAGCAGAACGATTTGCTTGTTCGACGGTAAGATTGTGACTGATGTGAAGAGTAAACTATAGGGAATTTAGTGAATTTAAGGAAATTAAGGAGTTTAGTGATTATCGCTATCTTCCCTAATCTCCCTAAATTCCCTAAACTCACTATAGAAACCAAACCATAAGCTTTTCAGGTGTGGGTTGGCTTGACCGCCTCCCACATCACTAAGACAAAAAATAAGAAGAAATCTATGAAGAATTTTAACTACTCACTGCGCTATTTGCTCAAAAATCGTGGCAATTCGGCTACGCGCCTATTGTCGCTTGCATTAGGACTTATCGTTGCGTTGCTTATCTGCTCATATGTGGGCATCAATCTCTCGTATGGTCGCTTCTTCCCCGACCGTGAGCGAGTATACAAAGTGTTTGAGAAGTCGTCACAATTTGGTATCAGTGGAGCAATGTTGCAACCTATGGCACCAACGCTTGCTGAACGCATCCCGCAAATTGAGGCTGCGACACACCATTTCGACCGCTTAATGCAGATTAAAGTGGGCGATATTCCTGTGGATTACCAATACTTGAATGTCGGCAGTGATTTCTTTACCGTGTTGGATTTCGGCGTTATTAGCGGCGATCCCAAGCGTATCCTATCAAACGAGGGTCTTGCCAACAACGAGGTGATGATCTCCGAGCGCTTGGCAACAACGCTATTTGGCAAGGAGGCTCCATTGGGTAAGATTATCACAACGACACAAGGTCGGGAGTATGTTGTGGCAGGCGTGTTCCGCACACCGCCTGTGACCAATCCTTTGGGTGATTTCGATATAGTTGACTATCTTCCATTTGACCCCGCTACGGCAAATTGGAATGGTGACGATAGCTATCCTACATACATCAAATTGCGCAAAGGTGCGACCATTGAGGAGGTTGAAGAGGAAGTTGCTAAATTCATTGCAGGCAACGAAATGTTGAGTCTTATGGTCAAGATGTGGGATGCAGAGTTCTTCTTTGTTCCTATCGAGGAGGCTTACTATGTGGATAATAATATGAAGGCAACCCAGACCATATATGGTATATTGGCACTGTTAGCTCTGCTTGTGGCTACACTCAACTATGTGCTTTTGACCCTCTCGTCGCTTGCGCATCGCAGCCGTACGGTGGCAATGTTGCGTTGCAACGGAGCTTCACGATGGGATATCTTCCGTATGTTGTTGTCTGAAACACTGATTATGATCGTGGCAGCCATCGCTGTTGCAGCCTTTATACTTGCGTGTCTGCATCAAGAGATTTATCAGTTGCTCGGCTACCACCTCTCTGACCTATTTGCGTGGGAACGCATCTGGATCCCAGCTACGGTATGTTTGGTTTCGTTCCTGGTTGCTAGTCTTATCCCTGCGGCTCTCTACTCACGAGTAAGTATGAGTTATGCATTCCGCCGAGGTAGCGATAACCGCACTTGGTGGAAGCGAATCCTACTCTTTGTTCAGGTTGCTTGTACCACGGGTGTAGTCTGCTTCTTGCTCACCACCGCACAGCAGTCGGAATATGTTATGAAGGCAGACCTTGGCTATGATTACGACCGAGTGATTACGATGCAATTCCCTGCTACTTCCTCACAGCGCTCAGCTATGGTCGATGAGCTCAAACGCCTGCCTTTTGTTGAGAGCGTGGGACACTCACTGCAATTCCCCATCTGGGGCTACTTCGGCAATCCAATCTTTGATGTAGAGAAGAAAGCAATTAAATTCTCGTGCCGCTTTGAGTACTTCGATGAGGCATACATCGAGACTATGGGTATGAAGATTGTCGCAGGTCGCAACTTTACCAAGCAGGATGCCCTTACGAAGACTCTCGTAAATGAGGAGTTTGTTCGCCAACATGGTTGGACGATAGATGAGGCTGTTGGCAAACAGTACTTCCAGAATGGCGGTTGGCGCGAGGTTGTAGGTGTAATGCGTGATTATCAGCAGGCTGGTGGTTTTATTATGCCGCTCACGGTCTATCGTACCGATTGCTTGGAGGAGCCTGACAAACCACTCCCTTTGCAAATGAGCATTCGACTGACCGAACTCACACCAGAGAATATCAAAGCGCTGGATAAGGTTATTGCCGAAAACTACCACTCCGAGTGGGAGTACCAACTCATCACCTACACCGACCGAGTGAAAGACCGTTTCAGCCACCGAGCAAGTATGCGTAATAATGTGTTAATCGTTTCGCTTGCAACACTTCTTATCTCGCTTATCGGCTTAATCGGCTACCTCGGTAACGAACTGGCACGCCGCCGCAAGGAGATAGCTATCCGCAAGGTAAATGGTGCTACAACAACACAGGTATTGAGCCTTTTGAGTCTTAATATCTCGTGGGTTGTTATTCCAGCAGTAGTAACAGGCGTAGTCGGTGCTGTATGGGGCGGAATGAAATACCTCGAACTGCTCGAAACAATGTGCGAGCCTTTGACTTGGTGGATTTTTGCCGTCGGAGTAGCGATTGTGATAGCTATTGTATATGTGATACTTATCATCCGCACCTGGCGCACCGCCAATGCCAACCCAATTGATATGATTAAAATAGAGTAAGAACAGAATAATTATTAACTCAACGCGGTCTGCCCGCCCAAAGCCTTTTTTGATTTTAGGCGAGCAGATTTTGCGACTCCGCAGTCGAGCCAAGCAGGAGCATACTTGAGGTATGTGACTGTTTGGAGAGGCAAGGAGGTGCGAAATATGCCGCATAAAATCGAAAAAGTATGAAGATTGCTTTCAAAAATTTCCTAATGACGCTCAAGCGTTACAAGGTCGCATCGCTGCTTAATGTGCTCGGTTTGACCCTCGCCTTCGTGGCGTTCTACATCATCGCATCGCAGGTCTATTTCTCGATCTCCTACAACCGACCAATCGAGGATTCTGACCGCATATATCTTGTCTCAGCCGAGTGGGGCTCTTCGAGAATGGGCGATGCTGAGGAGTCGTGGTCGCTCAATTGTCCACAGCCAGTAAGTTATGAAACAAAAGACCTCTGCCCCGATGTGGAGCTTATGGCTTCGATGCGACCCTCAGCAGATATTAGTCGTGTATGGATAAAGCGCGACAGCTACAACTTCGATAAGTTTGATATTGGCGTTCATCTTGGCAATGCAGACATCGTTGAACTCTTTAATTTTGAGGCTATAGCGGGTGATTTGAGTAGGGTAGCAGAGCCTAACACGGTGGTTGTTGCTGAGTCGGCAGCCAAGCAGATGGGCATTGGTGTGGGTGATGACATCTGGCTCGAAGGTGGTCAGTGGCACAACGACGGTAAGCCATCGGAACCACAACAAGTAGTGGCTATCTACAAAGATTTTCCGAAAAACAGCTTCCTCCATCATCGTAAAATCTTCCAAAACGACAACCTCTCACAAGGTCAGACGAACAACAATTGGAACTACTCCTGCTTTGTGCGCCTAAAGGAGGATGCCGACACCGAAGCCTTTTGCCGCATCTGGAGCGATCAGTATGCCAAGTGGTTCTTGGCTATGGTTGAGGAGTTTAAGAGGGAGTATCCCGAAGAGGAGGATTTCTTCGAGGAGGGAGAGGAGCAACAGCCAGTACGCCTAATTGCACTCGACAAGATGTACTATGAGTCGAATATTGAGACCTACGACAACTTCTACTTTGCTTTTGGCTCTAAGACAACAACAGCCACATTGGCAATTATTGGATTGGTAATTGTCGTCATTGCATTTATCAACTTCGTAAACTTTTTCTTTGCGCTCGTACCTGTGCGTATGCGTGCGGTGAATATCTGCAAGGTGTTCGGAGCGAGTCAAGGTACACTGCGTTGGAACTTCCTCTTTGAGGCTATCGGCTTGGTACTTATCGCTATGGCGCTTACCTTCTACCTTATGGTAGCCATTCAGGAGAGTTTTATAACAAACTACGTCACCTCATCGTTGGCACTCTCGGACAACCTCCCCGTAATCGTTGTAATGGTTGTGCTTATGATACTACTTGCTGTTATGGCGGCATTGTACCCCGCGTTCTACATCACTCGCTTCAACGCTTCGATGGGTGTAAAGGGTGGTTTTGCGCAGTCAGCTGCGGGTCGTAGGTTGCGCTCTGTGATGGTGGGCATACAATTTACGGTGGCGATGGTACTGATTATTATTACGGGCGTATTCTTCCTCCAATATCGCTATATGATGAACTACGATATCGGCTTTGACCGCTCAAATATCGTAACCTTTGCCGACTATAACCTTACGCCCAAGGCCGAGACCATCATCGAGCGATTGCAACAGCATCCCGATGTAGAGGATGTTACAGCGTCGAGAATGAGCCTCTTCCATTGCATGCAGGGGTGGGGTCGCGAGTACGACGGACATACATTTATGCTTATGGCAAATGAGGTTAGATGGAACTTTCTCGACTTCTTCGGCTTTGAACTTGTCGATGGCGAGGGTTTTACACCATCGTCGGCAGAGCGAAAGGAGATTATCATAATGCGCCAACTACACCTTGATACGGGCTACCCACTCGGAATGAATAGCGGTAGCGACTACAACACCGTAGGCATTATGAAGGATGTGCGCCTAACCTCTGTGGCGCAACCTAACCAATACCACTCCTTCTACTGTGGTAACGATCCTGGTTTCTTCTATGTCCGCTTGGTAGAGGGGGCTGATGTAAAGGC
>JAFNVE010000022.1 GCA_017379955.1 Tidjanibacter sp.
GGCTGCAACGGACTTGATATCATCAGCCGAGAGGGAGTCAACAATCTGCTGGTAGCCGGTCATCTCGTCGATACCGTGAGTGTACCAAATCTCAATCCAGCTCAGCCAGTTGCCGTTATTCTTCAAGTCGGCAGCGTGCTGCTTGGTCATATACTCCTTAATCTTGCTCAACTCCTCGGCGGTGGGACCCTCCTTAGCGATGCGCTCAATCTCGGGAATCAGCATATCACGCAACTCATCAGCCATCTCGGGGTTGGTATCGAAGGTAATCATCAGCGCATACTGAGTTGTAGGCTTATAGGTCAGCTGGCTCTGCGAACTTACGCCGTAGGTGCCACCCTTCTCCTCGCGGATGCTCTTGGTGTAGCGCATATCGAGTACCTGGTCGAATGCCGAGAACGCCAACTGGGTCTTCAAGTCGTTCTTGTCAAGGTTACCGGTCAGCACATAGTAGATAGTGGTCTTGGGCTGAGCCATAGTCACTGCAAAGCGATTGTCAACGCTCTTGGTGGCGATACGCACGCCCTCGTCAACAAAGGTAAGTTTGGTCTTGTTGGTGGGCAGCGAGCCGATATACTTCTCTACCAGAGGCTTGAATGCCTCCTTGTCGATGTTACCAACGAAGATATAGGTAAAGTCGTCGGGGTCGGAGTAGAGTTTCTTCTGTGCGCTCTTGAACTGGTCGAGAGTGATAGCCTCAATATCGGCAGCGGTCATCTGTGCACGGCGGGGATTGTTGCCATACATAGTAGCCGAAATCTGCTTCGACAACTCGAACGAGGGATCGGACTCAATATTGCGATACTGCTCGAGCATCTGGGTCTTATACATATTGAACATACCCTCGTCGTAGGGCTGAGTGGTAAGCATCAGGTACATAACCTGCAACATAGTCTCCAAGTCGCGGGGAGCAGCCGAAAGGCTCATACCGTTGCTGAAAGTATTCACGGTGAGCGATGCATTGATAGTGCTACCTGCAAGTTGTTTCAAGAAGTCGGTATAGGAGAACTCACCAACACCCTGCAATGTAGCAAGTGCCGAGTACATCGAACCTACGGTCATCTCATCGTCTGCTAGCACGCTACGGCCACCGAGCGACATAATGCTACCCTGCACCTCGTCAGCACGGAAGTCGGTCGAGCGGATAACCACCTTGATACCGTTAGCCAGAGTCCAAACGGTATTACCCATTGCATCGGTGCTCTCGTTTGCCACCTTCGAGCCTTTCAATACGGTGCTCTCAGGAATCAGAGGCTTCTTCTCGCCCTCATCAGCGTTACCATCAATCTCGCTTGCCATAACCTTAGCAACTACGGCCTTAATCTCCTCGTTGGTAGGATAGGGAAGGCTCTCTTTCTCAGGCTGCGAGATAAGGATGGTCTGGTTGTTGGGAGTCAGACGCATCTGCTGTACGAACTGGTTTACAGTCATCAGGTCTACCGAGCTGAGAATCATACTATCGAGCTGCCACTCGGTCTCTGCATCGTAGAGAGGAGTGTTGTTCTGGAAGTTGCTGGTATAGCGGTTGATGAACGAACTACTCATACGGTCGTTGCGGTTGTTATACTGAGTCTGCATGCTGCTCATAAGGTTGGTAACAGCACGATCCAACTCGCCCTGAGTAAAGCCAAAGCGACGGATACGCTCCATCTCGGTATAGAGAGCCTCCAACGATTTCAGAGCCTCGCCCTCGCGGGGAACAGCCAGGAACTCGGTAATCTCGCAAGTGCGAGCGATAGCACCACCGGCCACCTGACCCGCCAAGAAGGGTGCGTCGGGCTGCATAGCGATATCCTGCAAACGCTCGTTAGCCATCTGACCGAAGAGAGCGTCGAGGAGGTTGTAAGTCTCGTAGATGATGGTGTTGTTCATCTCTGCGGGAAGTGCGTCGCGCTTGAAGATAACCTCAACGGTGGTCTGAGTAAGCTCGGGATCGCCGATTGCACCAACCACCAGCTCCTCGTTACCAGGGATAGGAATAAGCTCGATAGGCTCGGGATTCTCCACTGCGGGGATATCGGACATCACCTCCTTAACCTTCTGCTCCATCATATCCACATCGAAGTCACCCACGATAACCAAGCACTGGTTAGTGGTGTTGTACCAACGGTGGTAGAAGTCGCGAAGCTCCTGGTGCGAGAAGGTCTTCAAGTTCTCCTCGGTACCGATAATGTTACGGTGAGCGTACTTGGTATCGCCATAGAGATAGGGATAGGACTTCTCACGCAGACGCCACGAAGCATCGTTACGGGTACGCAACTCCTCAAGGATAACGCCACGCTCGTTGTCAATCTCCTCACCATCAAGGGTGATGAAGTATGCCCAATCGTGGAGGATGAGCAGCACAGAGTCGATAATGCTCTCGCTGTTGAGAGGCACTGCCGACATCATATACTGAGTCTGCTCTACACCTGTACCTGCATTGAGGTTAGCACCAAACTTAACACCAATCGACTCCAGGTAGTTGATGATACCCTTGCCGGGGAAGTTCTTGGTACCGTTGAACGCCATGTGCTCCAAGAAGTGAGCCAGACCCACCTGCGAGTCCTCCTCCTGAATAGCACCTACGCGGTCGAAGATGTAGAATTCGCCCTGATTTGCGGGCTTGCTGTTGTGACGGATGTAATAGGTGAGGCCATTGGGAAGCACACCTTTACGGAGTTCGGGATCCTGTGGCAGGGGCTCCAACATATTCTGCGCAGCAAGGTTGCCAATCGAGAATACTGCGAGCAGAGCCACAAGCACTTTTCTTAAATTCATCATAATTCTATTAAATTAAAAGTTTTTGTTCAATTTACTCAGTGGGGATTTTAAGATTGACTTTTCACGAATTGAATATCTAATACCCAAATCATTAGACGCACTAACCTCCCTACAAACTACAAAAATATACAAAAAATTGTTTTAGTATCACTCTACGCCCATTTTTTATCCATTTTCCTCCTGCTCAGTCACCAAATAAGATAAGAAATCAAAAAAAACTCTATCTTTGTAGATTGAAATATTATGTCGAACTAAAATTCATAAAACTATGAAAGCAGAATATATCCCCTTTGTAGAGGAACTTATCGAACTCGCTATTCGTGAAGATATTGGCGATGGCGACCACACCTCACTCTCGACAATACCCGCAGACCACCACGGTCGTATGCGCCTGCTCGTAAAGCAGGAGGGTATCATTGCTGGTATCGAGGTGGCAAAGATGGTATTCAACCGTCTGGACCCCGAGGTTAAATTTGAGCAGATACTCAATGACGGCGACCATGTTAAGGTGGGCGACGTGGCATTTTATGTAGAGGGTCGCACCACTACCCTGCTCCAGTCGGAGCGCATCGTGCTCAACATTATGCAGCGTATGAGTGGCGTGGCTACACAGACTGCTGTCTATGTCAAGGAGGTTGAGGGTACAGGTTGCCGAGTGCTCGACACCCGCAAGACCACTCCCGGTATGCGAGTGCTGGAGAAGATGGCGGTACTCTATGGCGGTGGCGACAACCACCGTATGGGCCTCTACGATATGGTGCTGATGAAGGACAACCACATCGACTTTGCAGGTGGTATCACCCCCGCAGTGGCTGCCGTAAAGAGCTATCTGGCTGCTAAGGGCAAGAATATTCCTATCGAGGTCGAGGTGCGCACCATGGATGATGTTAAGGAGGTACTTGCTCTCGACGGCATCCAGCGCATTATGTTCGACAACTTCTCGGTTGAGCAGACCCGCGAGGCTGTGAAGTTGGTGGCAGGCAAGTGCGAGACCGAGTCGTCGGGTGGTATCACTCTCGAAACTATCCGTTCGTATGCTGAGTGTGGCGTGGATGTAATCTCGGTCGGTGCACTCACACACCAGATTCGCTCGCTCGATATGAGCCTCAAAGCAATCAAGTAATTGACAAACAACCCATTAACCAACTAAAAAGATGAAGAAATTTATTCGCACTATACTCTCTTTGTGCCTGGTGGTTGCCGCAACCGTTACCACCGCCGGCGCACAAGGTAAGTTTACCTACGACGACATTGCAAGTGGTCGTTTCTCGGCTCGCAGTGGAGGTAGTTTCCGCTCGATGAACGATGGCGAGCACTACACAGCCAATCGTATGGGTGCTATCATCCGCTACGACTACGCCACCGGTAATCCCGTAGATACTCTGCTCGACACAACCACCACCGGACTCCCCCTCTTCTTCCGCTCCTATGAGTTCAGTGGCGACGAGAGTCAGATTATGTTCACCTACAACTCGCGTTCGCTCTATCGTCGTTCGGCATTCTCGTCGTACGCCGTTTATAGCCGTGCAACAGGCAAGTTGGATGTTATTGGCGATGAGTTGCGTATGGCGATACTTGCCCCCTCGGGTGACAAGGTGGCATACGTTAAGGACAACAATGTCTACATCTACTCCATCACCGACGGCAGCCACACGGCAGTAACCACCGATGGCAAGTGGAACCACATTATCAATGGTGTGCCCGACTGGGTATATGAGGAGGAGTGGGCTATCGACCGTACTCTCTGCTGGTCGCCCGACGGCAAGCGTCTTGCATGGTTGCGCACCGACGAGACCCACGTCAAGGAGTTCCCTTTCACTCAGTTCAACACCGCAGATAAGGAGTCGAACTATACCTCTATCTACTCCTACAAATATCCCAAGGCTGGTGAGCAGAACTCGTTTGTAACGCTGTGGGTATACGACACTACCGACGGTAGCCACAAACAGGTGGATGTAGGCCCCGAGCTTGACCAATACGTTCCCTTCTTCGATTGGACACCCGATGGCAAACTCTACTTCTTCCGCATAAACCGTTTGCAGAATCATTTGGAGATAGTGCTCAATGAGGCCGATGGCACTCAGCGCACAATCTACGAGGAGAAGTCGCCCAAGTATATCGATGCTATCTCCGCAAAGACCATCACCTTCCTCGATGACAAACGCTTTATCGTACGCAACGAGACAGCAACAGGCTGGATGCACCTCTACCTCTACCACACCGAGAAGGGTCTGCTCAACCCCATAACAAGCGGCGAGTGGGAGGTAACAAACGTGGTTGCTATGGACAGCAAGAACATCTGGTATATCTCCACCGAGCGTTCACCCTTGCAGCGCGACTTCTACCGCATTGGCATCAACGGCAAGAACAAGAAGCGTCTTTCGACCGCAGATGGTACTTGGAGTGTGAGTGCTTCGGCTGGTTGCAAATACTATGTTGCCAATTATAGCACAATCTCCACACCCACAGTATCTACCCTCCACAAGGGCGACGGTACACTTGTGAGAGTATTGGAGGACAATGCGGCACTGAGAGAGACTATTAAAGAGATTAATATGCCACTGAAGGAGTTGTTCACATTTACCACCCCAGAGGGCTATACTCTTAATGGCTTTATGACTCGTCCTGCCGACTTCGACCCGAACAAGAAGTACCCCGTGCTGATGACTCAGTATAGCGGCCCCGGCTCGCAGGAGGTTACCGATAGTTGGTTTGTCAGCTGGGAGGATGCACTCGTTCAGGAGGGCTATATCGTGGCTTGCGTTGACCCTCGCGGCACGGGTTATCGTGGCGAGGAGTTCAAGAAACTCTCATACGGCATTATGGGTCGCCTCGAAACCGAAGACCAAATCTCGGCCGCTAAGTACCTCGCAACTCTGCCCTATGTTGATGCTGAGCGCATCGGTATCTATGGTTGGAGTTATGGCGGCTATATGGCTCTGAACTGTATATTGAAGGGTGCAGATGTCTTTAAGAGTGCTATCTCGGTGGCTCCCGTGACCTCGTGGCGTTACTACGACTCGGTATACACCGAGCGCGTAAACGGTCTGCCTCAGACCAACGCCGAGGGCTATGATGAGCCTTCGCCCATTGGCTACGCTGACCGTCTGAAAGGCAACCTGCTCCTGATGCACGGCACCGCTGATGACAACGTACACATCCAGAACACCTACAATATGCTCGACCGTTTTGTAAAGGCAGGCAAGCAGCTGGATGTTATGATTTACCCCGACGCAAACCACTCGATGGTCCCCGGTGGCTCGACCCACATCCGCAAGTATATGATTGACTGGTGCAAAGAGAATCTCTAAGCACGGTACACATATAAAATAAAGACCAACCTTGCGAAAGGTTGGTCTTTATTTTTTGCCGTTGGGCAGGGATTACTTCTTCTCGTTCTGCTCTTTCAACAGATCGCGAATCTCGGTGAGGAGAACCTCCTCTTTCGAGGGTGCGGGGGGAGGTGCGGGAACAGCAGCCTCTTCAGCCTTACGCTTAGCAGCCATCTTGTTCATCACCTTAACCATCATAAAGACGCAGAGTGCAAGGATGAAGAAGTCAAAGCACTGCTGAATAAATGCGCCATAGTTCCAATAGATAGGCTCAGCAGCCTGTGCAGCAGCACCTGCATCGGTAAGACCGTGGGTGAGTGCATCGGTAGCCGAAGCAGCAACATCACGCACCTTGGAGATATCCACCTTCAAGTCGGTGAAGTTGACATTGCCAATCAGCGCACCGATAGGGGGCATAAGAACATCGTTCACCAAAGAGGTAACAATCTTACCAAAGGCACCACCGATGATAACACCGACTGCCATATCCATCACATTACCCTTCATTGCGAAGGTCTTAAACTCTTTCCAAAAAGCCATAATAGTACGATTTATTTAGTTTGGTTAATGCACAAAAATAATCATTTTTGGCAATTCTTTTGTTCTATCACCATTTTTTTTGAAATTTGTTCGCTAAAAATAGCAAACAACGCTATCTTTACATTAAATTTAAAAAGAGTAACACATGCCAGAGATTTCAAAAAAGGCTCACTCGATGCCATCGTCACCTATCCGCCGACTTGTCCCCTATGCAGACAAGGCAGCAGCTGATGGAGTTAGAATAATCCGACTGAACATCGGTCAGCCCGACATCCACACCCCCACCCCCGCTATCGACGCAGTGCGCGCCTACAACGAGCCCGTATATGCTTATAGCCACTCGGCGGGTATCCTCTCTCTGCGCAAACGCATCGTCGAGTACTATGCCAACATCGGCGTAGAACTAACCACCGACGAGATACTTGTTACCACCGGAGGCTCCGAGGCACTCACCCTCGCCTTTCAGGTCTGCATCGACCCGGGCGAGCGCGTAATCATCCCCGAGCCATTTTACGCCAACTACACCGCCTTTGCAACACAGGCAGGTGTTATTGTCGACCCCATCCACTCCACCATCGACAACGATTTTGCACTCCCCCGCATCGAGGAGTTTGAGCGACTGATTACCCCCACCACTCGCGCCATTGTGCTCTGCAACCCGGGCAATCCCACAGGCACGCTCTATTCACGCGAGGAGTTGGAGCAACTCGCCGAGATTGTCAAACGCCACGACCTCTATCTGATTTGCGATGAGGTATATCGCGAATTCTGCTACGACGGCAAGGAGCACTACTCGGTGATGAAGCTCAAAGGATTGGAGCAAAATGTAATACTTATCGACTCAGCCTCAAAGCGTTACAGTATGTGTGGTGTGCGCATTGGTGCGCTCGTAACACGCAACAAGGATGTTACGGAGGCTGCACTCAAATTTGCACAAGCACGCCTCTCGCCTCCTCTCCTGGGACAGATTGCCGTGGAGGCTGCGCACGATATTGATGCAGACTACTTCCACCACGTACACGACGAGTATGTAGCTCGCCGTAACACACTTGTCGAGGGTCTGAACAGCATTGAGGGTGTCTATTCGCCTATGCCGACGGGTGCTTTCTACACTATGGTACGCCTGCCGATTGACGACTGCGACCGCTTTGCGCGCTGGCTCTTGGAGGAGTTCCGAGTGAACAATACGACAGTTATGATTGCCCCTGGTTCGGGATTCTACAACACTATGGGCGAGGGCCGCAATCAAGCTCGTTTGGCCTACGTTCTCTGCCAGGAGGACTTGCGTGAGGCAGTGGAGATTCTGCGTCAGGCACTCGCTGTATACCCGGGTCGTACAAATAGATAGGAGAGTCAGAAGATGGGATTCCTTTTGCTTGCAGTAGCCGCCC
>JAFNVE010000023.1 GCA_017379955.1 Tidjanibacter sp.
CTTTTTCATCGTACCCTCTACGAGGGTATCTCCTAAACCCGAAAAACCCAATTATTACTCAAAGAGTCTAAATAGTCCTCCCATAATTCCCATAATTCTCAACAACAACCGAGAGATATATCGAATATCTCTCGGTTGTATCATTTTGCATTTTGAATTTTGCATTTTGAATTAGATTTCTTTGTATCTTTGTTTGTGGAAAGGTTTTTACACAATGTTGGCATCCGAAAAACGAGAGGCGGTATTCGAACTTATTCACTCGCTGACCAAGGCGGAGAAGCGCAACTTCAAGCTCTTCGCGGGTAGGCTGAGTGGCAATCACTCGTCGAAATTCCTGTTGCTCTTCAACGCATTGGAGGGTATGGAGGAGTACGACGAGGAGCGACTGCTTGCGCGCTGTCCCGAGCTGAGCAAGGTGCAGCTACCCAACCTCAAAGCCCACCTCTACCGTCAGATACTCAAAAGTCTGCGAATGCTTGGGGTGCAGCACTCCACACTCCTCCAGATTCAGGAGCAGGCCGACTTTGCCCGCATCCTCTACGACAAGGGGCTATACTCCCATGCGGGGCGTATGGTGGAGCGTGCCGCTGCACTTGCTGAGCGCACGGAGCAGTATCCGGTACTTATGGGGCTGACCCCCCTGCGCAGGGCGGTGAGTGTGGTGAACATATCTGCCGATATGGTGGCGGTGGCCGACAGTGCTATCCGTAGTGACGAGCAGTTGTGGCGCAAGATGGAGAACATCAACCACCTCTCCAAACTATCGGTGCGTTGCTACGACCTGCACCAGCAACTCGGCTATGCGCGTTCGCAGAAGGATCTCGACCTGCTCTCGTGGCGATTGGGGCCCGAACTTGCGCACTACGACGGGGTTGACGAGCGCACACTCTCGTTCAGTGAGCGTTTCTTCCTCTACCAGTCGCGCGCGTGGTTTCACTACATACGCCACGGCTTTGCACTCTCGTATCGCTACGCCCGCAAGTGGATAGCCCTCTTCGACGAGCGACCGGAGATGAAGGAGGTGATGTATGAGGCTTACCTGAAAGGTTACTCGCAACTCCTTGATGGATTGTATCTTATGCGCCGTTACTCGCTCTTCTGCGGGGCGTTGGAGGCCTTTGAGGAGGAGTCGGTTGCTCTCGCCTCGATTGGCACAAATGCCGATATGTTGGTCAGTCAGATACTCTTCACGGGGCACCTGAACAAGTGTATGATGGAGGGCAACTTCAAGGAGGGGTTGTGGCTCACCAAGCGCATCGACAGTTACCTGCGTCGCTATGGCGAGAGGCTGACGACAAACGAGCGTATGGTGCTCGACTACAAAATTGGCTACACCTACTTCTGCGACGGCAACTACGAGAAGTGCCGCACCCATCTGGCGCGTGTGATTGCTGTGCGTGACCCACGCCAGAGGCGTGATTTACAGTGCTATGCCCGTATGCTCAACCTCATCGTACTCTACGAGCAGGGTGCCGATTTCAACCTCGACCAGCAGGTGCGCTCGGTATACTCGTTCATCGTCAAGATGAGGGATATGAGTGAGATGAAGCAGGACTTCTTCCGCTTCTTCAAGAGGCTCGGCACGGTGGGGGCTGGCAGTATGAAGGGTGAGTTCCAGAGGCTCTACGATGATCTTTTGGCGCACACAACACGCCCCTACGAGCGTCGCACCTTCTACCACCTCGACCTCCCCGTATGGTTGGAGAGTAAGATTACGGGTCGCTCGATTGGTGAGATTACCCGCACAAATTTTGAACAACGACTGCGCAACAGGCGCAACAGAACAGAATAGTTATGAGTGATATTATCAGAAATCCGGAGTCGGATTCCGAGTTTGAGAATCGGATTCGCCCGCAGGAACTCGCCTCGTTTCGTGGCCAGGAGAAGATTGTGGAGAACCTCCGCATCTTCATCAAGGCGGCACTAATGCGTGACGAGCCCCTTGACCACGTCTTGCTCCACGGCCCTCCCGGCCTCGGTAAGACCACCCTTGCCAACATCATCGCCAACGAGATGGGCGTTGCTCTGAAAGTGACGAGCGGCCCTGTCCTCGACAAGCCCGGCGACCTGGCGGGTCTGCTCACCAACCTCAACGAGGGCGATGTGTTGTTCATCGACGAGATACACCGCCTGAGCCCCATTGTAGAGGAGTATCTCTACTCGGCAATGGAGGACTATCGTATTGATATTGTGCTGGATAAGGGCCCTGCTGCCCGCTCCATACAACTCGAATTGGCACCCTTCACCCTTGTCGGTGCTACCACCCGTAGTGGCCTGCTCACCTCGCCTTTGCGTGCGCGATTCGGCATCACCTGCCACTTGGAGTACTACGATACTGCGGTGTTGAAGGATATCATCCGTCGCTCGGCAGCCATCCTCGATGTTCCCATTGAGGAGGAGGCCGCCTTGGAGATTGCTATGCGCTCGCGTGGCACGCCCCGTATTGCCAACGCGCTGTTGCGCAGGGTGAGGGACTTTGCGCAGGTGATGGGCGATGGTGTAATTCGCCTCGACATTACCCGCACGGCACTTGGTGCGCTCAACATCGACCGCCGTGGCCTCGACCAGATGGACAACAAGATTCTGGCAACCATTATGCACAAGTTCGGTGGTGGCCCTGTGGGTCTGAACACCATCGCTACCGCTGTGGGTGAGGAGGCCGGCACTATTGAGGAGGTCTATGAGCCATTTCTTATTAAGGAGGGATTCCTGCGCAGGACTCCGCGTGGCCGTGAGGCGACTGACCTTGCCTACTCGCATCTGGGGGTCGACAGAAACAACCCCGAGGCGAGTCTCTTTGACTAAGTGTGTCGAATAGCCCAATCGGGCGACCATATAGAATCGAGAAGGATTGGCCCCTTCTCGATTTTTGTTTTGGGTCTATTTGTGTTGCATTTGGTAAAATGTTCTGCCACGTTTTGGAGATAAGTGTTTGTTGTTTGGGCTAAGAGAGTGACACACAAAGGTTTAATGATAGACCTTACGAACCACATCCGACCTTTAAGACATTTTTAAACATTTGGTGGTGAGGGGGTTGGGCGGTTGTTGATAGAGGGTTGATAAGTGAAAGGCAACCGATTGCATCTTAGGTTGGAAAACCTTTGTTGTTGGGCTACTTTTGTCTGCGAAAGAGTGCGGGAAAGGCACAAAAACCACCAATCAATAATGAAAAATGAGAACAAAGAGGTAGCACAGGCCTCCGCAACGCCAGTGGTTGTGAAGTATCTGCAACCCTTTCGCGGAGGAATCCAGGCCCACAATGTTGCACGGCACTCGATAGGTTTTATCCGCAGTGGTCGCAAACATATCTACTATGGCGACTCGCGCAAAGAACTCGTGGCAGGCGACCTCTTCTACCTCGGCATTGGCAACCACTACTTCGAGGATATCCCCGATGGCGACAAACCCTTCGAGCAGATATCCTTCTTCTACTCGCCTGAGGAGCTCGCATCGGTGCTGATGACTCTCAACCTCACATATAACTACCGCATCGACGCCTCTCTCCGCCACGGAGCAATCTCATCCGACGAGCCATCGTGTATCTGTTGTGTGGCCTGGCCTACGGTGCGCAACTTCTTCGGCACAATCTCGCACTATATGCGTGACGAGCAGTTTATGCACGACCACACAGCGCACAACATAAAGTTTGTAGAACTCATCTACCTCATACTTAACAATGACGACTGCCCGATGCGTAGCCGAATCTTGGAGAGCACCGACACTCTGGCAGAGAGTTTCGAGCAGACAATCCATCGACACATCTTCGAGAATATCTCCATCGAGGAACTCTCATCGCTCTGCCACCGTAGCCTCACATCTTTCAAGAAGGAGTTTCGTCGCCACTTCGATATGCCACCCCACCGCTGGCTCACGCGCCAACGACTACTGCAAGCCCGACTGCTGCTCATCTCCACCAGCAAGTCGGTGTCGGAGATTGGCAACGACTGCAACATCCCCAACACCTCGCACTTTATCAAACTCTTCAAAAAGGAGTATGGCACCACGCCCGCTCTGTACAGGCAGAGAAATGGCGGGGCAGGGGAGGTGAATACCAATCCCGACCTCCACTCCTCCGAGGTTGTGAGTGAGGAGATTATGGCCTCGGCACACTAAGCGACCCATAAACATAGCAAGCGCACTGACTTTGGAGTTGGTGCGCTTGCTATTTATGTTCGACAAACGACTGCCTTACTCATCGAAAAACCTTTAAAAAGAATAGAGGGTTACTCTTTCACAAGAATAACCCTCAAACCGTCGTCCTTAGGGGATCGGGGTGTCGAGACAAAATTTGCCGAAATCTCGATCTTTAATGGAAGTGTCCCCCTTCATAACGGACGAACCATTGTTAGCACAAAGCGTTTTAATCACCCTTCACTTATCTTGATGCAAAGGTGCCCTCAAATGTTGCACGCATTTGCAATTTTTTTTCACTTTTTTTTATCTTTTTGTGCTCTTTCTCAGAAATAGTGAGACAATTGCACCTATTAATAATAGAGTTCCCATTGCTGTACATCTATATAACTTAACTTCTGTCCTTGGGAGTTGCAGTTGCCCATATATTTATTGCCGTCGGCGGTTGTGTAGGTGATGCGCCAGATGTGGTCGGTGAGTGAGTTGAAGTCGAACTTGTCTGTTGTCGTGCTCTGCACCGTAGCACCCCACTCGCCTTTGGTGGGATAGCGTCGGAGATCAATCCAACTGCCCTTTTCGATAACCTCCCTATTCTCAGCGGGGCCGATAGTGAGTCCCTCCTCGTAGGTCTGAACGCTTACCTTGTAGAGTTCCTCGGTCGAGGAAAAGTTAAAGTTGCCGCGAACATTTACCACGGTACGATTGCTGGGTGTCATCTCCAAACTGCCCGACATAAGAAGGTTGTCATATACATTAAATGCATTTATCTTGTTGAAATTCACCACATAAACACCTGCCGCCTTATACTCAACGCTTATCGCGCTGTCGCCGCTAAAATCTGTGCGACCGGGGTAGAAGTGCCACTTGCCACCCATCTCGCTGAGCGACTTGCCGCCCTCCATCTTGATACGCACAACGGGGTTGTTGGAACGCTCCAAACGCCATATCTGACTCACCTCGTCGTAGCGGATTTTGTAGTCGGCAAAGTATTTATCCTCCACATCGTCGCGCATCTTGTCGGTGGGTGCCAAATAGTATTCGTTGAAGGCGAGAGCCAAATCAAGCACAGTGACAGGGGTCATCAGGTGCTGGCGTGTCTGCTGGAAAATCATACGACCGGGTGCGGTGGGGTCTGGCTCAACACTCTTCTCGCACGAGGTGAAACTCACCACTGCGGCCAGCATTACAAGGCAGTATGCACAAAACTTTTTCATATCTCTTTCTCTCTTTTATCAGGTTAATATATTAAAAACGGTAGCCGATACCGAGTGTTGCAAAACCATTGCTGCCGATGGTAAGAATCTCGCCATAGCCAAACAACTCACGCCCAACGGTGATTCCCACGGGGGTAAACTGAACTGCGCCAAACATATCACGCTGCTCCTTGCCGTGGAACTCGGCGGTGAAGCCAACGGCAAACGAGGAGTAGAGTCTGACCCAAGGGGTGTTGAGCCAGGTGGCACGCGCGTATGGCATCAGAGTAACATACTGCCAACTATCGGTGTGGCTATGCTCGCCCGTATAAATCGAATAGTAGGGAGTGAAACTGCCCGAGTAACTGAGTTGAGCACCAAACTCCATCACTTTGGAGGTACGGTAGGTGTATGTAAGAGCCTGAGCAGGAATATCTACAAAGTCGCCACCAATGAATTTGCTCCTATCGTACTCCTTGCTATAACCCGGTTGGTTCATGCTATCGTAGTGCTGCCAGATATATGGAGTCAGAGCATAGGTGCCCAAACGGAGTTCGTGGGTGTTCTCTATCGGTTTCTTGCCACTCTGCGCTGAGAGCGTTGCGCTTACTCCGCAGAACAGGGCTATTAGTAGTAAAAGTCGTTTCATAATTACGCGCTGTTAGTATCTCTTCTTGTCATATAGACGCACAGAGTGGCAGAAATGTTGCACGGAAGAGTAGAAAAAGAGAGCAGCCGAGCGACACATTTTGTCCGCTCGGCTGCTCTCAATCCACAAATCGACCCGCTACTCTTTCAGTTTGGAGTCGATAATAATCGTCACGGGGCCATTATTAATAAGTCCGACTTTCATATCGGCACCAAAGCGACCCGTAGCCACACGCTCCTCGCCAAGTACCGAGCGTAGACTCTCGACAAAATATTCATACATCGGGCGCGAGAACTCCTCCTTGGCGGCACGAATATAGGATGGGCGGTTGCCCTTGCGGGTGGAGGCGTGGAGGGTGAATTGGCTCACCACAAGTGCCGACCCGCCCACATCCTCAATGCTTTTGTTCATCACTCCCGCCTCGTCGTCGAAGATACGCAGACGCAGAGTCTTGCCCACCAGCCAATCGGCCTCCTCGCGGGTGTCACCATCCTCGACACCCACCAATATCATCATACCCTCGCCAACCTTGCCGACCACCTCGCCTGCAATAGTCACCGAAGCCTCCAAGACTCTCTGAATAACTATTCTCATAATTTTTTCCTTGTTTTTCTGTGTGGGGTGTTGGGTTTGTGAGTGTGCCGTAACCCCTCTCACTCTTTAATGTGCTGCCAGCCAATCCTCGCCCACGCCACACTCAACAAGCAGTGGCACAGTGAGTTGTGCTGCCCTCTCCATCTCCTCGTGGAGTATCCTCTCCACCCTCTCCTGCTCCGAGCGCAGGGTGTCAACCACCAACTCGTCGTGCACCTGCAATATCATCTTTGACTGCAAACCCTCGGCCTGCAACCTGCGGTGAACGGCAATCATTGCCAGCTTCATAATATCTGCCGCACTACCCTGAATCGGGGCGTTGACAGCGTTTCGCTCAGCAAAGGCGCGCGTATTGGCGTTGCCGGAGTTGATGTCGGGCAGATAGCGGCGGCGACCAAAGAGGGTCTCCACAAAGCCCATCTCCCTCGCATCGCCAATCACCCTGTCGATATAACTCTTCACCTTCGGATAGGAGGCAAAATAGCCCTCGATAATCTCCCTCGCCTCACCGAGCGAGATACCGCTGATGCGCTGACGCAGACCAAAGGCGGAGATACCATAGATAATACCGAAGTTGGCTGTCTTGGCCTTGCGACGCTGGTCGGAGGTGACAAGTTCGGGGGTGGTGTGGAAGAGGCGTGTGGCGGTGTCGCGGTGGATATCCTCGCCACTGCGGAAGGCCTCTATCATCGCCTCGTCACCGCTCAGGTGGGCCATCAGTCGCAACTCCACCTGCGAGTAGTCGGCTGCAAGCAGTATGTGGTCGCTGTCGGCAGGCACAAAGGCCTTGCGAATCAGTCTGCCCTGCTCCTCGCGGACGGGGATGTTTTGGAGGTTGGGGTTGGTCGAACTAAGACGACCCGTAGCCGTAACCGCTTGATTGTACGATGTATGTATGCGGCCTGTCTGCCTGTTCACAAGTTGTGGCAGGGCCTCAATATAGGTCGAAAGCAACTTTTTCAGCCCTCGGTACTCCAAGACGAGCGACACAATCGGGTGCTTATCCGAGAGCGAGGTGAGATACTCCTCGTCGGTGCGATACTGCTTTGTCTTGGTCTTTTTGGGCTTGCCGTCAATCTGCAATTTCTCAAACAACACCACACCCAACTGCTTGGCTGAGTTGATGTTAAGGTCGGGCGTATCTGCCATCGAGCGAATCTTCTCCTCAATCTCGGCAAGCGTTGCGCTCAGTTCGGTGCCATACTCTGCCAGGCGTGCGGTGTCTACCTTCACACCCTCCCACTCCATATCGGCAAGCACCTCAATCAGAGGCTCTTCCACCTTGTGGTAGAGTTCCAGCACTCCGCGCTCCTCAGCCATCGGGCGCAACTTCTCATAGAGTTGCCAGGTGATGTCGGCATCCTCGGCAGCGTACTCCGCCACCTGAGCCAAAGGCACCTTGTCCATCGTGGTCTGCTTTGCACCGCGACCAATCAGATTCTCAATCGGGATAGGCTGATAGTCGAGGTAGCGCATCGCCAAAAAGTCCATATTGTGGCGCGACTCGGGGTCGAGCAGATAGTGGAGGAGCATAGTGTCCCACTTGGCACCTCGCACCTCGATACCTACCCCGCGCAGCATCAAAATATCGAATTTCATATTTTGCCCCACCTTTGCAACACTCTCATCCTCAAAGAGTGAGCGCAAAATGGTGAGCAACTCGCCACTCTCGCCACCCATCAGCGAAACGTATGCAGCCCTGTGTGCCTCGGCCGAGAGCGACAGACCCACCAGACGGTCGGTGTGCGGGTCGAAGCCCGTAGACTCGGTGTCGAAGCAGAAAATCTTTCCGCTACGCAACTCCTCGACCAGCGGGATTAACTCCGCACGCGTGGTGATTGTGGTGTAGGTGTGCGGGGTGCTATCCGCAGTGGCGTAGCCCGCGGCGGCCGAGAAGAGGTCGCCCATCGGGGCAGGGGTTGCCGTCGGTGTTGCGGGTGCGCTCTTGGGGGTAGGGGTGGCGATTGGCGCACCGAACAGGTCGGTCTGCACCACCTCTTGTGGGGGTGCAACGGGTGTTGCAGCGATTGCCGCAGTAGGCGCACCACCACACTCCGAGCGCATCACCCCCGTAAAAGGCGACTCCACACCAGAGGCCATCTCGCGCAGGAAAGCGCGGAAATCCAAGTAGCGATATATCTCAGTAAGTTTCTCACAATCAGGCTGCTCCATCCTCAGACTCTCCGCATTGAACTCAATCGGAGCGTCGGTGGCAATGGTCGCCAAGACCTTCGACAGGCGCAACTGCTCAGCACCCGCCACAAGGTTGTCGTGGAGTTTACCTTTAATCTTATCCACATTTTCGAGTATCGACTCCACCGAGCCATACTCCCTCACAAGTTTCGATGCACCCTTTTCGCCCACGCCCTGCACACCGGGGATGTTGTCCGAAGCGTCACCCCAAAGTGCCAGGATATCAATCACCTGCTCGGGCTTGTTGATGCCATAGTTTGCGCACACCTCCTCTGGGCCGAGAATATCGACACCCTCGCCACCCTTGCGCTGCTTGTAGATATGCACCGTTGGGCGCACAAGCTGACCGAAATCCTTATCGGGAGTCACCATAAAGACCTCAAAGCCCTCGTCGGCAGCCTTGTGAGCCAGCGTGCCGATAACATCATCGGCCTCGTAGCGCGGCACCTCCAAGATAGGGATACGGAGTGCTTCGAGAATGCTCTTAATGTGTGGCACTGAGGCGATTATGTCCTCGGGCGTAGCACTGCGATTGGCCTTATACTCGGGGAAAAGGTCGTTGCGGAAGTTGCCACCGTGGGGGTCGAAAGCGACACCCAGATAGTCGGGGCGTTCGTTAACGATAATCTCGCGGAGGAACTTGGTAAAGCCGAAAATTGCCGAGGTGTTCAGCCCCTCGGCATTTCGCATCGGTCGTTGCATAAAGGCGTAGTACGACCTGAAAATCAACGCATAAGCGTCTATAAGGAATAGTTTTTTCATCTACACAGGTGGCTACTGCTGCGGAAAATACTCGGCATAGGAGGTGGCTGTTTCGTGGAGTCGTACCCCCACCAGACGAATCCCCTCCGGCAGTCGAGCCGCAATGTCGGCAGCAAAGTGTTGTACCATATTCTCGCAGGTGGGCTGGTAGTCGACAGCGTGGATGCGCGAAAAATATCGACCCAACACCTCAATCAACTCCCCATTTTCGGGGCAGTTGCGAATCATAAACGAGTGGTCGTACCTATCCACAACCTCCTCGCGCACAATGGCTTTCAGCACCCCAAAATCCATTGCCATACCAAACTTAGGGTTCTGCTGGTCGCTCTCGGGCACACCCGCTACCGTCACGAATAGACGGTAGGAGTGGCCGTGAATCTCGCTGCACGCTCCATCGTAGCCGGTGAGTGTGTGTGCCGCCTCGAAGGAGAACTCTTTGGTTATGCGGATTTCGTTGTTCATCAGTCGTTAAAATGTGATGTGACTAATATCTACCTGACGAGTGAAGGGCTGTTCGAGCGAGATGAAGGTCTCGGTACTTGTGATACCGGGGATGACCAGCAACTTGTCGAACATAGTACGCATCAGGTGGTCGTTGTCGGTGCAGTAGAGTTTGATAAGGAGGTTGTAGTCACCCGTAATAAAGTGACACTCAACAACCTCGTGAATCTGCTTCAACGCCTCAACAGTGGCGGTGTAGAGAGTAGGCTCCGAGAGGCGAACACCCACAAAGGCGCACACATCAAAACCCACAATCCTTGGATCTACATCCAGGCGCGAGCCGAGAATAACGCCCGCATCGTCGAGTTTCTTCACTCGCTGGTGGATAGCAGCACCCGAAATGCCGCACTCGCGCGCAATCTCCAAGAAAGGCATACGCGCATTGTTGAGCAGGAACATCAAGATTTTTTTATCAATCTTATCAAGTACAATCTTTCCCATCTTCCTGCCCGATTTTATTTGATTACACCAAGTTCCTTTCCTACCTTCACAAACGCCTCAACGCAACGGTCGAGATGCTCGCGCTCGTGGCCGGCCGATACCTGAACACGGATACGAGCCTGACCCTTAGGCACTACGGGGTAGTAGAAGCCTGTTACATAGATACCCTCGTCGAGCAACTTGGCTGCAAAGTCCTGCGACAGACGAGCGTCGTAGAGCATCACAGCGCAGATAGCCGACTGAGTAGGTTTGATATCGAAGCCGGCAGCAACCATCTTCGAGCGGAAGTACTCCACATTCTCCACCAACTTGTCGTGAATCTCGTCGCTCTCGCCCAACATCTTGAACATCTCCAGACTTGCACCCACAATTGCAGGGGGAATCGAGTTCGAGAAGAGATAGGGGCGTGAACGCTGGCGCAACAGGTCGATAATCTCCTTGCGACCGGTGGTGAAACCACCAATACCGCCACCAAACGACTTGCCGAGTGTGCCGGTGATGATATCCACCTCGCCACGCAGGTTATAGAGTTCGGTAACACCGCGACCGGTAGCACCCACAACACCCGCCGAGTGGCACTCATCGACCATTACAAGTGCATCGTACTTCTCCGCCAGACGGCAAATCTCATCCATAGGAGCCACGTTGCCATCCATCGAGAATACACCGTCGGTTACGATGATGCGGAAACGCTGAGCCTGAGCGAGTTTCAAGCACTCCTCCAACTCCTCCATATTGGCGTTGGCATAGCGATAACGCACTGCCTTGCACAGGCGAACACCGTCGATAATCGAGGCGTGGTTGAGCGAGTCGGAGATGATAGCATCCTGCTCGGTGAGCAGAGGCTCAAAGACACCACCGTTGGCATCGAAGCAGGCAGCGTAGAGGATAGTATCCTCGGTGCCGAAGTAGTTGGCAATAGCCGCCTCCAACTCCTTGTGAATATCCTGTGTGCCACAGATAAAGCGCACCGACGACATACCGAAGCCGCGCTCGTCCATAGCCTTCTTGGCAGCCTCAACCAATCGGGGGTTGTCCGACAGACCGAGATAGTTGTTTGCGCAGAAGTTCAAAACCTCCTTGCCGCCAACCTCGATGGCTGCACGCTGAGGCGAACAGATGATGCGTTCCTTTTTGTAGAGGCCAGCCTCCTCAATCTCAGCAAGGGTTGCCGAGAGGTGTTCTTTGATTTTACCGTACATTTCTGTTATAATTTTAGTAGTTGTTCCAAACTGAGGTTACAATCTCTAACAAAAGTAAGATTTTTTTTTGAAATGTGGTGCTGCAATACCCCATTTTTTACTATTTTTTTCGATATCGCAGGTTTTGAATTGTAAGTTGTGAAGAGGAGTTGCGGCTCGGTGTGCAAAAAAATGGGGAAAGTTGTTGCAATACTATACATTTAATTGTATCTTTGTAAGTTGAGAACTAAATCGATACAACTTATAACAACTAAATAAACAACTTTTAAGGTATGATTACTATTGACACTTTCGATTTCAAAGGCCAGCGTGCCATTGTTCGCGTGGACTTTAATGTACCCCTCAACGAGGAGGGTAAAATTACCGACGATACCCGTATCCGCGGTGCACTTCCCACTCTGAAGAAGGTACTTGCTGACGGTGGTAGCCTGATTATCATGTCGCATATGGGTAAGCCCAAAGGCAAGGTTAACCCCAAGTTCTCGCTCAGCCAGATTGTAGACGCTGTTAGCGAGAAGCTCGGTGTTGAGGTTAAGTTCGCTCCCGACTGCGCAAAGGCTGCTGAGGCTGCTGCTGCATTGCAGCCCGGCGAGGTGCTGATGCTCGAGAACCTCCGTTTCTACGCTGAGGAGGAGGGCAAGCCCGTTGGCATCGAGAAGGAGGATCCCGCATACAACGACGCAAAGAAGGCTATGAAGGAGTCGCAGAAGGAGTTCGCTAAGACTCTTGCTTCGTACGCTGACTGCTATATCAACGACGCATTTGGTACCGCTCACCGTCGTCACGCATCGACCGCAGTTGTTGCTGACTACTTCGACGCAGACCACAAGATGCTCGGCTACCTGATGGAGAAGGAGGTTGCTGCTGTGGATAACGTACTCAGCAACATCAAGCGTCCCTTCACCGCTATTATGGGTGGCTCGAAGGTTTCGACCAAGATTGGTATCATCGAGAACCTGATGGACAAGGTTGACAATATGATTCTCTGCGGTGGTATGACCTACACCTTCGCAAAGGCTATGGGTGGCAACATCGGTAACTCGATCTGCGAGAACGACAAACTCGACCTCGCACTCGACCTGATGGCTAAGGCTAAGGAGAAAGGCGTAAACCTCGTACTCGGTGTTGACTGTGTGGCAGGTGACGCATTCTCGAACGACTGCAACACCCAGATCTGCTCGGTAAACGAGATTCCCGAGGGCTGGGAGGGTATGGACGCAGGTCCCGCAACCCGCGAGAAGTTTGCTGCCGCTATCGAGGGCGCAAAGACCATCCTCTGGAATGGTCCCGCAGGCGTATTCGAGTTCGACACCTTCACCGGTGGCTCGCGCGTAATCGCTGAGGCTATCGCTAAGGCAACCGCTGACGGCGCATTCTCGCTGATTGGTGGTGGCGACTCGGTGGCTTGTATCAACAAGTTCGGTATGGCTGACCAGGTATCCTACATCTCGACCGGCGGTGGTGCACTGCTCGAGGCTATCGAGGGTAAGGTTCTTCCCGGTGTGGCTGCTATCAAAGGCGAGTAAAAAAGCCATATAAAAAGTCATCTGATTGGTGATTTTGGTGTTAGAGGGGCTTGGTGAACCGCTCACATCGGATATGTATGCTTCGCGGCTCGCCAATCCCCTCTGCCTAAAAATC
>JAFNVE010000024.1 GCA_017379955.1 Tidjanibacter sp.
CTATTTTGAATCTTGAATTTTGAATTCACGAAGTCTTATGGCTTAGGAAATTTTGGGCTTCGCGAAGGGAGGCAAAGCGCAGTTTACTAAGCGTAAATGAGCATTTGACTCACAAGGGAAGTGCAAAATTTACAAGCCAGATGGCTTCGTACTAACCGCACTTCGACCAGCCGCACGAGTGACAAGTAGGACATCCGTTCTGGTAGACGAGGGAGTCGGAGCCACAGTTGGGGCATTTGCGTTTGCTCTTGGTACCGTCCTTGATATACTGTTTCAGGGCGCGAGCCACACCGTTCTTCCAGGTGTTGATAGCGTCGTTGTCGAACTGCAAGCCCTCAACAAGGTTAACAACATCGACGATAGGCATACCATTGCGGAGCACGCCCGAAATCAGTTTCGCATAGTTCCAGAACTCCATGCTAAACATACGCGAGATACCGCCGATGAAGTTGGGGTAGCCATATTTATCGGTATACTTGAAGTCGTAGCGTTTGGTGCCATCATCCTCGCGTACCTTCACGATATATCCCTTCTTCACGCTCTTGGGGATATAGAGTACATCCTCCTCGATCTGACCGGTGAAGATCTCGTAGGGACGGTCGTTGTAGATACCCACGAAGGCAATCCAATCCTCCTTACCGTTCTTGAAGCGTACAATATCTGCCTCCAACTCCTTGGGTCGGTGGATGGGGTGCTTGGTGTCGGCCTCGGCTGCTGCGCTATCGCCACCCTTCTTCTTGGTGTCGACGAGCACACCTGCACGCGAGCCATCGCGATATACGGTAACGCCCTTACAGCCACTCTCCCAAGCGGTCATATATACCTGAGCAACAAGTTCCTCGGTCACCGAGTTGGGGAGGTTTACGGTTACGGAGATCGAGTGGTCAACCCACTTTTGGATTGCGCCCTGCATCTTAACCTTAGCCACCCAGTCGATATCGTTAGCGGTAGCCTTGTGGTAGGGCGACTTAGCAACGAGTGCATCGAGTTCGTCATCGGAAATCTCCGACAGACGGCTCATATCAAAGCCGGTGATGCGCAACCACTCCACAAACTTGTGGTGGAATACATAGTACTCCTCAAAGCAATCGCCCACCTCGTCGCGGAACGAGATTTTCACATTCTGGTCGGTGGGGTTCACCTTGCGGCGACGCTTGTATACGGGACGGAAGACGGGCTCGATACCCGAAGTGGTCTGCGACATCAGCGAGGTGGTGCCGGTAGGTGCGATGGTGAGCATCGCCACGTTACGACGACCATACTGCATCATCTCCTCGTAGAGTGCGGGATCTGCCTCACGGATGCGGGCAATCATCGGGTTGTTCTCCTCCTTGATATTGTCATACATAGGGAAGGCACCTCTCTCTCGTGCCATCTTCACCGATGCGCGGTAAGCCTCAACAGCGAGAGTCTTCTGCACCTTAACGGCAAAGTCGATAGCCTCGTCAGTACCATAGGTGAGGCCGAGCGCAGCCAGCATATCGCCCTCAGCGGTGATACCCAGACCTGTACGACGACCCTTGATGGCCTTCTCGCGAATCTTCTCCCAGAGCGAGAGTTCTACGCGACGAACATCGAGATCCTCAGGATCCTTGCCAATCTTGCGGTAGATAGCATCCACCTTCTCCAACTCGAGGTCGATGATATCATCCATCATACGCATTGCCTTCTCCACGTGGAGGCGGAACTTCTCGAAGTTGAATTTAGCCTCGGGGGTGAAGGGAGCGTCTACATAACTATAAAGGTTGAGTGCGAGGAGTCGGCAACTGTCGTAGGGACAGAGAGGAATCTCGCCACAGGGGTTTGTCGACACGGTGCGGAAGCCCTCGTCTGCATAGCAGTCGGGCACCGACTCGCGGATAACGGTATCCCAGAAGAGAACACCGGGCTCTGCGCTCTTCCAAGCGTTGTGGACAATCTTGTTCCACAAAGCCTTAGCGTCAATCTCCTTTGCATAGAGAGGATTCTCGGCATCGATGGGGAACTGCTGACGATACATTGTTCCCTCCTTAACTGCACGCATAAACTCGTCGTCGATCTTAATCGAGACATTTGCACCTGTCACCTTTCCCTGCTCGGTCTTAGCGTCGATAAACTTCTCTGCATCGGGGTGTTTGATGGAGAGGGTGAGCATCAGCGCACCACGACGACCATCCTGCGCCACCTCGCGTGTCGAGTTGGAGTATCGCTCCATAAAAGGTACGATACCGGTACTTGTCAGCGCGCTGTTGAGCACAGGAGTACCCGATGGACGGAGGTGCGACAGGTCGTGACCTACACCACCACGACGCTTCATCAACTGCACCTGCTCCTCGTCGATACGGATGATACCACCGTAGGAGTCGGCGGGGTTGCGGTGACCCACAACGAAGCAGTTGCTGAGCGATGCTATCTGGAGATTGTTGCCTATGCCCGTCATTGGGCCACCCTGGGGAATAACATACTTAAAGCCATCGAGCAGGTCGAAAATCTCCTGCGCGCTCATTGGGTTTGCATAGTTACTCTCGATACGAGCAATTTCGTTTGCGATGCGCCAGTGCATCTCCTTGGGTGTGCTCTCGTAGAGCCTGTTGAACGAGTCTTTGAGGGCATACTTGTTCACCCACACCATTGCGGCGAGGTCGTCACCCTTAAAGTACTCCTTCGTTGCGGCCAATACGTCTTCGTATTTGAGTATCGCGTCAGTCGATACCGAACCGCCTTTGTCCATTTTCTCAGACATAGTACAACGTTAAATAGTTAATAATCAATAGTTTTCTCGAACGGGAAAGGGCGTTCGCGTGCAGTTACAAAGTTGCACCCTTTTTACGGAAAGGCGTATATTTTTCTTCTGAATTTATGAACAACGAATTAACAATTTCGTTATATGTTCATTTATAGGATGTTGTGAGTTTATACAAATTTTGCACGACAAGAAGTCGTGCAAAATTTGTTTTGTTTGCAATTACTATATAGGTAGGTGGTATCTACTTATCCTTGGGCCACTCGTCAATCAGTGTGCAGGAAACGGGGCTATTATTCTCGATACCTATCATTATCTTCTGTCCGCAGTGTTCACACACAAGATACTCCGCCTGGAAAACATCTTTGTGGTGAATCACCTCGTCGTGCCCACCAACAACCTCGCGACTTACCACACTGCCGCCTCGCTTGGTCACCTTCACGGTGGAGTGATGAACAACCTCGTCGTAGTGTTTTTCGTGTACTTTACCATAGCCCACCGAGCGCAGAGAGTAGTAGGTGCGGCAGTTTTGGCAGTGGCTATACATAAACCAGCCACTCAAATTGCGGACGATGGCAAAAGAGAGGAAGAATACCACCGCCAAAATTATCCAGTGGGGTACATATATCATATATAGCAGTATCAACCCTATCGGCAGGGAGAGTATCAGTACTACCTCACTGACTGAACTCGGCATACCGGGGATTCGGTCAACAAGGTGGAAGACCATAGGCCAAGCCATCAGGTGGGCCAACACCGCGAAGTAGGCCACCGCCACAAGAACAACAATCAGCAGTATGCGCACCACATTGGATAACTGCTTGCCGCCTGCGTTGTCCTTAATCACATCGTCGACGTCGTTGTACTTGGGTGCAACCAAGAAGGGGCGACTGCGCAGTTTGGTGTAGAGTCCTGTCGAGGCGATACGACCACCCAGCGGGATAAAACGCTCTACAAAGGGTATCTTGCCATCCTCGGTCATATCATAACTTACCAACTTATCATCCACAAAGAGCGCAACAACCTTGGGGTGGAAGAGATTGGTCTTAAAATCCTTAACTCGAACGGGGAACTGCACATGCTTGGTGCGGGCGTCTACATTGTCAATCACCACGGGGTAGCCATAAAAACTATCGGCCATCTCCTCATACGCTGCGCCCTCCGCAAAGTGCTTCTTCATCCATCGCTCGGTGACATAGATATAGCGGCGCGAGTAGGAGTCGTCAAGACCCAGCGAGGGAAGTCCGTAGGCCTTGGTCGGGAAGAAATCGTAGTTGTGGATGGTGTGGTGTGTGCCCTCAGAGTCTGCCACCACCACGTCGAAATGGCTCTCGCTCTCGTAGCGCACAAAGGTAATCGACTCACCCAAATCCAACTCGTCGTAGTCGTCGCTCGCCACCACAAAGTTGCGGTCGATGGTTGCCGCATCGACCCAGCCGCGCTCACCCGAGGCGGTCTGAATCTGGAAGTAGCCATTGCCGTACGCCAAGAGTTCAACCTCCTCGCCCGAGCGAACAGAACCAATCTGCTTGCCATCGTCGGTCAGGAAATCGTCGTAGATAGCACCAGCGGCAATCGCTTTGGCGGTCTGTGAGTCAAACGAGGGATGAAGTGGCTTCAAGAAGGAGGTAAAGCCAACTATCGTAGCCAACATAACACCCACCGCAATCACAATTGCAGGGAGTGTAAAGCGACCGTGACGCTCCAATTCGCTACTGAACGGAAAGGAAACTATCGTACGAAATGGGGTGAAGATACGACCAAAAAGGCCCTTCTTAGGAGCAGAATTCGTCATAGTAAATCAGGTTTAGAGGGTTAATTTATACAAAGATAGCAAATTATTTTCATAACTTGCTATCCCAAAACCTATATTTTTTATCGCTCCACCACTACACTCACTCGCTCCATCTTGCCACCCGTTGGCGGGGCGAGTTTCGACACCCTCACCTTGACACGGGTAATCGCCTCGGAGTGGGCCTTCATGGCCTGAACGATACGCAGAGCCACGTGCTCAATGGTGTTTGAGGTGATGGCCATCTGCTCCTCAACAATGGCCACAAGGTCGAGGTAGTTCACCAATCCGCACACATTGTCCTCCTCGGCCGCACGGTCGGTCGCAGGTGAGCACACCTCCACCTCAGCATCCACACGGAAACGACCACCCACAACCTTCTCCAAGTCGTAGCAACCGTGTCGCGCATAGAGTTCTATATTTTCTAATTCGATAATCATAATCGGCTGGTTTAGAAGAGGTACTGCTCGCTCTTAACCTTTTCGACCAGGCGGTAGATGTCGGCCCAGACCTCCTCGCCGAAGGTGGTACCCACAACCTCGATAACCTTACCTGCGGCAATAGCACCAATCGTACCACACTGGCGGAGCGAAAGGCCCTCGCACATACCGTAGAGGAAGCCCGCAGCGTAGAAGTCGCCCGCACCGGTGGTGTCAACACGCTTAGCGGCAGCC
>JAFNVE010000001.1 GCA_017379955.1 Tidjanibacter sp.
AATTCAAAATGCAAAATTAAGTAGTATGTGAGGTGTTGTAGGGAGATGAAAGAGCAAAGAACAAAGAGCAAAAGCGAAATGAGAGAGTGTAGGGCCAATAGGAATGATAGGAATTATAGGAGCAATAGGAGTAATAGGAAAGGAGAATTTAGAGGGAGATTAGGGAATTTAGGGAGAGTAAGGATAAGCCCTAAACTCCCATTATTCCCATAATTCCCATAACTAATCCTGCTTCGCAGTCTTTTCGTTGCTTCTGCTCGGCATAGTCTGCAAGCAGCCTCTGCTCTCGCTTAATCGCAACGTTCCCATAACTCCTATTTCTCCTATCCGTCCTATTCGCCCTACCCGCCCTAACAAAAAAAATGAGAGTGGCATAAACCACTCTCACTATTAATTTTGGATTTACCTACTTCTTATTTGAAGAGGAGCTGACCGAAGGTGTTCAGATAGTGACGCCAGTTGCTCCAAGTGTGACCACCACCGTTGATATACATAGTGTGAGGCATATCGAGCTCGGTAAGCATCTTATCCATAACCTGAGTGCCGGGATATGCAAAGTCAGCATCGCCGCAACCTACCCAGTACAACTTGTAACCAGCCTTCTTGATACCCTCCAAAGCAGCACGGTTAGCGGGTGTATCGCTCATACCGCAGCTCATGGGGCAAATGTAGTCGAACAAATCGGGATAGAGACCGGTAACAGCGGTAGTGTGACCACCACCCATCGACAGACCTGCAACAGCACGGCCCGACTTCTTAGCAATTACGCGATAGTGGCTCTCGATGTAGGGGATGATATCCTCAGCCAACGACTTAACATAAGCGTTGGGCTCCGACTGACCCTGCTTGTTAGCAACCATCAGAGGCGATGCAGCAGCCTGGTTAGCGTTACCGTTAGGCATAACGATCATCATAGGCTCAGCAAGACCCTTCTCGATAAGGTTGTCAATAATCTGGCAAGCGCGACCCATATTGCTCCAAGCATCCTCGTCGCCACCACCACCGTGGAGCAGATAGAGAACGGGGTATTTCACCTTCTTGTTCTTAGGATCGTCATAGCCATAAGGAGTGTAAACATACATACGACGGTTCAGACCCAGAGTGGGACTGTCGAACCATACCTTGCTCAGGTTACCACGCTGGTTAGCCTCGAAATAGTTCTCAGTGAACTCACCGGGAACGATAACGATGCTCAGATAGCGAGTACCGTCACGCTGCTGCAATACGTTAGCGGGGTCGTTAACCTGCACACCGTCAACAGTAAAGCTATAGGTATAGAGCTCGGGGGCGGGCATATCGAGAGTATACTCCCAAACACCCTGATCGTTGCGCTTCATATCAACGGGTGCAGCATAATCTACCTCTGCACCATTGTACATAACCTTCTGAGTAGGAAGGAAACCACCCGACAACTGAACCTCAGTTGCATAGGGAGCAGAAATACGAAGTGTCAATTTGCCATCCTTCATCTCGGGCGATTTAACAGAACCACCACCAACAAAGTTAGCCAACTCCTGTGCGCCAAGGCTCATAGTGAACATCAGAGCCGCAGCAAGTACCAATAGTTTTTTCATAGTTAAATAAGTTTTAGTTAAAGGTTTTTTACTTTTTGAAGTCTTTATATTTAATATGTACTTCCCAATTCAAAGGGTCGACAAGTCATCCTGCCGCTATTTCAACCACACAAGTCGATTTTCACTACTACAAATTTATAAATATGTTTTTTAAATCCAAGCAAAAATTTATTCAATCTCCGCAACAGATAAAAAAAATACCTAAAAATCTGTCATTAATCCCCTCTTTTAGTCCTCCTCTACTCAGCAAAGTATTTGTAGAAGGCTGCAATAGTCTCGATTCCGCGATAGAAATTATCCAAACCAAAACTCTCGTTGGGCGAGTGGATAGCGTCGCACGACAGACCGAAACCGAGCAGAATCGACTTCATACCGAGCGCCTTCTCAAAGTGGCTCACGATAGGAATACTACCGCCCGAGTAGAAGGGTAAGGGACGACGACCAAAGGTCTGCTCAACAGCCGCAGCTGCTGCCTGATATGCTTTCAGGTCGGTGGGCGAAACATAGGGAGCACCACCGTGGAGGAACTTGACATCGACCTTAACGGTAGGAGGTGCAATCGCACGGAAGTGAGCCTCGAAGAGTTCTGCAATCTTCTCGTAGTCCTGATGAGGAACAAGACGCATCGAAATCTTAGCCGAAGCGGTCGAGGGGATGATAGTCTTGGTACCCTCGCCAATGTAGCCACTCCACATACCGTTCACATCAAGAGTGGGGCGCACACCGGTACGCTCGGGGGTGGTATAGCCCTCTTCGCCAGCCAACTCCTCTACGCCAACGCCCTTCATATAGTTCTCTTTCGAGAAGGGTGCTTTGTTGAACTCCTCGCGCTCCTCAGCCGAGAGTTCGCGCACATCGTCGTAGAAGCCGGGGATGGTGATATGACCCTTATCGTCAACAAGCGAAGCAATCATCTCAGCCAAAACATTTGCGGGGTTTGCCACTGCACCACCATAAAGGCCCGAGTGCAAATCCTTGTCGGGACCTGTCACCTCAACCTGCATATAGGTCAGACCACGCAGACCGCAGGTAATCGAGGGGATATCCCAAGCAATCATACTTGTATCGGAGATGAGGATTACATCGCCAGCCACAAGCTCCTTATTCTCCTCGCACCACTTATAGAGGCTCTCCGAGCCAATCTCCTCCTCGCCTTCGAGCATAAATTTCACATTGCAGGTGAGCTGCTCGGTAGCCACAAGTGTCTCAAAAGCCTTGGCGTGCATAAAGAGCTGACCCTTATCATCGTCTGCACCACGACCCCAGATGCGACCATCCTTCACCACAGGCTCAAAGGGCTCGGTATTCCACTGCTCAATAGGGTCAACGGGCATAACATCGTAGTGGCCATAGACAACTACGGTGGGCTTTGCGGGGTCGATAATCTTCTCAGCAAAAACAACGGGGTTGCCCTCAGTAGGCATAACCTCTGCCCTATCCACACCAGCCTTCAGGAGGCTCTCGCGCAACCACTCAGCAGCACGCACCATATCGCCCTTGTGGAGCGAAGGCTGTGCGCTGATAGAAGGGATACGCAAAAGTTCAAAGAGTTCGCTCAGGAAGCGATCCTTATTCTGCTCAATATAATTCTTTACCATAAGTTACAGATATCTTTAATCTCGTTAATAATTCCTTGTGCCATTTTGTTTGCCTCCTCTGTGGAGTGCGCCTCGCTGTAAATGCGGATGATAGGCTCGGTGTTCGACTTGCGCAGATGTACCCAACCATCCTCAAAGTCGACCTTCACGCCATCGATATCGGTAACATTGTAGTCGGTATAGTGGTTGAGAATCTCCCACAGCACCTTGTCAACATCAATCTCGGGAGTGAGCTCGATTTTGTTCTTCGAGATGTAGTACTCGGGATACTCAGCGCGCAACTCCGACATCTTCTTGCCGCTCTTTGCAAGGTGGGTCAGCAACAACGCCACGCCTACCAACGCATCACGACCATAGTGCGAAGCGGGGTAGATAACGCCACCATTGCCCTCGCCACCAATCACAGCACCCGTAGCCTTCATCTTGGCAACCACATTTACCTCACCAACCGCAGCAGCCTCATAACTACCACCACGAGCCACGGTTACATCTCTCAGCGCACGCGACGAACTGAGGTTAGACACCGTAGAGCCTGGGGTATGGCTCAGTACATAGTCAGCAACAGCAACCAGGGTGTACTCCTCGCCAAACATCTCACCTGTCTCCTGCACGAGTGCCAGACGGTCCACA
>JAFNVE010000025.1 GCA_017379955.1 Tidjanibacter sp.
TCTGGATGGGTCGGAAAGAGTAGATGGCGTTCATCAGCGGATTGGCAGTAAAGCGACCATAGACCTGCGAACGGAAGACCTTCTCGATAATCAGAGGTACCGACAACATAATGGTCGGGCGCACACCCTTAAAGGCGGGCATCAGTGTCGATGCCGTTGGCGGACGGTCGAGGTAGGTCACCGACGAACCATAGGTAAATGGGTAAATCATACCAATCGAGCACTCGTAGGTGTGAGCCAGCGGCAATACCGAGAGGAAGACATCCTCCTTCACCACAGGGAAGAGTTTGTATATCAAGTCACTCTGCTTGCAGATGGCGCGATGGGTAAGCATAACACCCTTAGGCTGCGAAGTGGTGCCCGAGGTGTAGATTATAGCGGCAAGCTCGTCGCTCTCGGGAGTGCGCTGTGAGCCCTGCTCCTCTACTCGCTGCGAGAGTACGGTGAGGTTTTTGATGCGCACCACGATATTCATCGCCTCGATGGTCTGTTTCGAGAGTTTGGTGTATTGCTTGTCGGAGATGATAAGCGCCTTAGCCTCGGAGTGGGCAATCACCTTGTCCAACTCCTCGCCCGAGAAGTCGGGAAGGATAGGGACAATCACCATTCCCATTGTGGTAACGGCGAAGTAGCTGACACCCCAATTGGGCATATTGCTACTCAGCAGGGCTACCTTATCGCCGGGGTTGAGTCCTGCGCTGAGCAACATCGCCTGCACCGAGCGAACTCTCTCGTCGAGTTCAGCATAGGTCATCTGCTCGCGCTCAAACATCCCGAAGGAGGGGCGGTCAGCAAACTCCCTGATACTGTAATCGTAAATCTCTTTTAATGTTTTATATGTATGCATATTGGATTGCTTTGTGTTGCAAAATCAACGCAAAGGTAGTGTATTTTATTGGTTTTTTCCTATTTTTGTTATGAACAGTGGGGTTTTGTGGCGAAATATAACGCAACGCTGGGCTGTTTTTTGACAATAAATCGGACTTTTTGAACATCCGTAATAATGACACTCTCTTACGACGATATTATGACAGCGGCTGCCGAGGTTGGTTTTGACCTCTGCGGAGTAACTACTGCCGAGCCTATGCCCGAGGAGAAGGCCCGCTTTGAGCAGTGGCTGGCGGGCGGCAATCAGGGAAATCTCGGCTATATGGAGCGTAACTGCGACAAGAGGTTTGCGCCCGCTCTGCTTGTCGATGGGGCTGAGAGTGTTATTGTCTGCGGGCTGGCGTATGGTGTTCCTGACGAGGCCGAGGGTTGCACCGATGGCAAACGAGCCAAAATTGCCCCCTATGCTTGCAGGGAGGACTACCACTCGGTATTCCGCCGACTGCTCACCCAGCTTGCCGAGCGACTGAGGCTCAACGAGCGCGGCATACGCTGGCGCGCCTTTACCGATAGCGCACCTCTTGCCGAGAAGGCCTTGGCGGTGAGGGCGGGCATTGGTGGTATTGGTCGCAACTCGCTGCTTATTACCGAGCAGTTTGGCTCGCGCGTTCTGCTGGGCGAACTTGTTGTCTGCGCCCCTGCCGACCGCTACTCCGAGCCGCTGACACAAAATCCCTGCTCGGGGTGCGGATTGTGTGTGGAGAAGTGTCCTGCCTCGGCTATTCTGCCAGAGGGCGGTATCGACACGCGAAAGTGTATCGCTTGTCGCACGGTAGAGCCCGCCGCTTCGCTTGGCGAGGAGAGGACCGCAGGGTGGCTCTTCGGATGCGACGAGTGCCAGGCTTGCTGCCCTTGTAATGAGGCTGCCGAGCGCAGAGATAATCCGCTGATTGCCACCCTATTTAACCCATCGGATTTCAGTGCCGAGTGGTGGGCGGAGATTTCAGACGAGGAGTTCACTGAGCGTTTTGGCACAACCCCTATGTCGCGCGCCGGAGCCGAGCGACTGCGAGAGGGAGCGAAGAGATTGTAAGGCAAATTCGCCAAGAGTAATGGAACAAAAAAAGGGCTGTCCTGCAATTGCAAGACAGCCCCAATTCTTAGAGAGAGATAAATTCCCTAAATTCCCTATAAAAGAGATTTTGAGGGCGAGCGCGGAAATCACCTTGTTAGACAACTTCCCTTAGTTAAATATCGACTCCATCACTTGGTCAATATCAACCCCTTCCCATTGTTTCATTACCGACCAACTCTCGTCGAGCGATTTAACAAAGGTGTCGATATAATCCTTCGGGAAACCTAACTCTTTCAATACCTTTTGGTCGAGTTTCAGGTCGGTGCCATCGGTATATACCGCCTTCTTGAACGACTCTTCCACAAAGTTATAGACCTCCATCTGCTCGGGGGTGGCACTCATCGCATCCCACGACAGATACTCCTCCAACGGAGGCAGTTTGCTCTGCTCAGCAGAATTACAACCACACAAACACAGAGTACCCAAAATCAAGGTAAAAACAAACTTTTTCATAATTGCAAAATTCTAGGATTAAATTGTAGTGTTAGGTATTAAAAGTTAGAAAAAGTATTGGTTGGAATCAGATTCCTGATTCGTCTGCAATATATATTTAAAAAGCGGAAAATGCAACTCATTTTCAAAGAATTAAACAATATTTATAATGAATTAAACATCTCTTATATGGGCAATAAACTCCTGCTCTTTGAGTAATCCCATAAAAAAGTGTATATTTGCGCGTCTGTATATAAATAAAGTAGAAAATATGGGACTATTTGATATATTCAAAAAGAAGAAAGAGGAGGCTGCTCCCGAGGTCAAAAAGGCTGAGAGCGAGGAGATTGCCGTAGGCTTGCAAAAGACCAAAGAGGGATTCTTCGGCAAGTTGGCTCGTGTGGTAGCGGGTCGCTCGCAGGTCGACGCCGAGGTGCTCGACAACCTGGAGGAGATGCTAATCACCTCTGATGTGGGCGTAGAGACCACCGTGAAAATCATTGAGAACATCGAGGCTCGCGTGGCTCGCGACAAGTATATGAACACCTCCGAACTCAACGCCATACTCCGCGACGAGATAGCCCAACTGATGCAGGAGGCTGAGAGCGAGGCAGATAGCTTCGGTCTGTCGCCCGAGGACAAGAAGCCTTACGTTGTGATGGTGGTAGGTGTCAACGGTGCGGGCAAGACCACCACAATCGGCAAACTCGCTGCACAGCTCGTGCGCGCAGGCAAGAAGGTCTACATCGGTGCTGCCGACACCTTCCGCGCCGCCGCTATCGAGCAGTTGGAGGTGTGGGCTAACCGCGCAGGCGCAACAATCGTCAAGCAGGCGATGGGTGCCGACCCCGCTTCGGTCGCTTTCGACACCCTCAAATCGGCTGTGGCTGGTGGTGCAGATGTGGTGCTGATTGACACCGCAGGTCGTCTGCACAACAAGATTGGCCTGATGAACGAGCTATCGAAGATTCGCAATGTGATGGCGAAAGTCATCCCCGATGCACCCCACGAGGTGATGTTGGTGCTCGACGGCAGTACAGGTCAGAACGCCTTTGAGCAGGCACGACAGTTTACCGCTGCAACTGCCGTTACATCGTTGGCAATCACCAAGTTGGATGGTACAGCAAAGGGTGGCGTGATTATCGGTATCAGCGACCAATTCCACATCCCTGTTCGTTATATCGGCATTGGCGAGGGCATCGACCAACTCAAAGTCTTTGACCGCGAGGAGTATGTAAACGCACTATTCGGAGAGTAGACACTATGGCACGCAAAGGGGTAAAAAAGATAAATGTAGTAACGCTCGGCTGTTCGAAAAATCTTGTCGACAGCGAGCATATTATGGCGCAGTTGGAGGCGGCAGGCTACCGATTGGAGTTCGACTCCAACGACACCGACGCCAAGATTGTGATTGTCAATACCTGCGGATTTATTGGCGATGCGAAGGAGGAGTCAATCGAAACCATCCTCTCGTTTGCTCAGGCAAAGGAGGAGGGCATAATCGACAGACTCTATGTAATCGGTTGTTTGAGTGAGCGTTATGCCGACGAATTGCGCAACGAGATTCCCGAGGTAGACCAATACTTCGGCGTGCGCGATATCACGGGCGTTGTGCGCGAACTCTGTGGCGAGTGGCGCGAGGATCTGGCAACATCCCGCGTGCAGACCACTCCCGACCACTACGCCTACTTGAAGATTGGCGAGGGTTGTAATTGGCATTGTGCCTACTGCGCAATTCCGCTGATTCGCGGTCGCCACATCTCCGTACCGATGGAGACCCTTATCGAAGAGGCCACCAAGCTTGCCGAGAGCGGGGTTAAGGAGTTGATTATCGTAGCGCAGGATACCACCTACTATGGTATTGACCTCTACGGTCGTAGGGCGTTGGCAGAGTTGTTGGAGAAGTTGTGCAGAGTGGAGGGCATTGAGTGGATCAGACTCCACTACGCCTACCCCACCGACTTCCCCGATGATGTGATTGAGGTGATGGCTCGCGAGGAGAAGATTTGCAAATACCTTGACATACCTTTGCAGCACGTTTCGGACAATCAGTTGAAGGCTATGCGCCGTCGTATCGACAAGCAGGGCAGCATCGAACTGATTGAGCGTCTGCGTAGCAGAATACCCGACATCGCACTGCGTACCACGATGTTGGTAGGCTTCCCAGGTGAAACCGAGGAGGACTTCGAGGAACTCTTGGAGTTTGTGCGTCAGACCAAGTTCGAGCGTCTGGGCGCATTTGCCTACTCCGAGGAGGAGGGCACTCCCTCGGCCAAGATGGAGGACGATGTGCCAGCCGAGGTTAAGGAGAGCCGCGTGGAGCGACTGATGGAGTTGCAGGGCAGCCTCTCGCTGGGCAACAACCAGCGTCGAGTAGGCGAGGAGATGAAGGTGATTATCGACTCGCGCGAGGGCGATTTCTGGATTGGTCGCTCGCAGTACGACTCGCCCGAGGTGGATCAGGAGTTGCTCATATCGTCGCCCAAGAGATTGAAGATTGGTGAGTTCTACACCGTGCGCATCACCGAGGCTGACGAATTTGACCTCTATGCCGAGCTAGTAAAGTAGGTTTCTACCTGCCTGTGAGAGCGAATTGAGGTCGAAAATTTTTGTATATAAGAAATTTTTATTATACTTTTGTAGTTTACTAACTAAATCGATACCCGCGAAAAGATGGCAAAGCACCCCGTAGTAGTATCGCTTACCGAGAAGGTTGGCAGGCTGATCGAGCAAAATGTTCGATTGGAGAGGGAGTGCGCAGACCTTATCGAACAGCGCGACAAGGTCAAGAGGGAGAACCGTCGCTTGCAGAAGGAGATGCAACAGATGGAGCATCGCCTTTCGCTGCTTGAAATGGGCAACGGTATGAGCGGTAACGATAAGGAGGTTAAACGTGCCCGACAGCAGATCAATCGACTTGTGCGGGAGATTGATCGCTGTATTGCTTTGATGAACAAATAGAAGGCATTGTGCCCGACGAGAAGAGATGAACGACGTTAAACGTAAATTGGATATAAAACTCAACATTGCAGGTCGCCCCTACGAGCTCTCCATCGACCGTGAGCGCGAAGAGGTCTACCGCAAGGCAGAGCGCGAGGTGAATAAGTTTGTCGCCTCCACTCAGTCGCAGTTGGTGCTTGGCAACGAGGGCTATCTGGCTCTTGCGGCTCTCCAATTTGCAGTACAGAAACTCACCCTCCTCGCCCAGCGCAGCATAGACGACGACTTGGAGGCTCTCTCCGAACTCGACGCCCAGATTGACAAACAACTCAACAAGTTGTAGTCAATCATATCTATTGTCATCACACATAGGGCATTTGCCGAAAGTGGCAACCCAAAGCAGAGTTCTTTTACATATTATATATAAAGGAATTGATACCCGCATAGATTCCAAAAACATTTGCGAAACTCGACACTTATTTTTTAATTGAGGGTTACTCGTTCAGTCAAAAACAGGCCTTAACCTCCTCGGAGGTGTGCGCGAGCACCGTTGGACGTTTGCGATTGTTCGGAGTCCTCACACATGACGATTTAGGAGCTTCGTCAAACACTTGTTGGAATCCTATGCGGTTTTTTTTGTATAACCGATTAAACCTAATATTTTAAATTAACTAAACACGAAATTTGACTATGGATATATTATTACCCGCAATCATCGGTGCCATAGTTGGCGTGGGAGTCTACGTTCTTATCGTGAGAGTATTCACCAAGAACACCATCGCCAACCAGCGAGCACGCGCCCTTAAAGAGGCTGAGGCCGAGGGTGAGATGATTAAGAAAGAGAAGATGCTCCAGGCAAAGGAGAAGTTTATCCAGCTCAAAAGCGAGCACGACCGCACCGTAAATGAGCGCAACCAGAAACTCAACCAGCGCGAGCAGGGCATCAAGCAGACCGAGAACCACCTCAACCAGCAGCGTAGCGAACTCGACCGCAAGAATAACGAGATTGAGAAGTTGCGCGAGCAGATGAACAACCAACTCGCAGCCCTCGAGAAGAAGAAAGAGGAGGCTGACCGTATCATCAAGGAGCAGAACGTGCGCCTGGAGCAGATTGGTGGCATCAGCAGCGAGGAGGCTAAGAATATCCTGATGGAGAATATGAAGCAGGAGGCTGAGGCAGACGCCGCTACCTACATCAACGACACCATCGAGGAGGCTAAGCTCACCGCCAACAAGGAGGCTAAGCGCATTGTCGTTCAGACTATCCAGCGCGTGGCTACCGAGACCGCAATTGAGAACTCGGTGACCGTCTTCAACATCGACTCCGACGAGGTGAAGGGTCGTATCATCGGCCGCGAGGGTCGTAACATCCGCGCCTTGGAGGCTGCTACCGGTGTCGAGATTATCGTTGACGACACCCCCGATGCAATTATCCTCTCGGGCTTCGACCCCGTACGTCGCGAGATTGCGCGTCTGGCACTCCACCAGCTCGTTACCGACGGCCGTATCCACCCCGCACGCATCGAGGAGGTTGTGGCAAAGGTTAAGCGTCAGATTGAGGAGGAGATTGCTGAGGTGGGTAAGCGTACCACTATCGACCTCGGTATCCACAATATGCACCCCGAGCTTATTCGTCTGATTGGTAAGATGAAGTACCGCTCGTCGTACGGTCAGAACCTCTTGCAGCACTCGCGCGAGACCGCCAACCTCTGCGGCATTATGGCTGCTGAGCTGGGTCTTAATCCTAAGATTGCCCGCCGTGCAGGTCTGCTCCACGATATCGGCAAGGTGCCCGATGACGAGCCCGAGTTGCCACACGCAATTATCGGTATGAAGCTCTGCGAGAAGTATAAGGAGAAGGCTGAGGTGTGCAACGCAGTAGGCTCGCACCACGACGAGGAGGAGATGACCTCGCTCATCGCCCCCATCGTACAGGTATGCGATGCAATCTCCGGTGCTCGCCCCGGTGCTCGTAGTGAGGTTGTCGAGTCCTACATCAAGCGTCTGAAAGAGATGGAGGATATCGCTATGGCATACCCCGGCGTGATGAAGACCTACGCTATCCAGGCAGGTCGCGAGTTGCGCGTGATTGTTGGTAGCGACAAGATTACCGACCAGGAGGCAGAGCAGCTGTCGCACGATATCGCTAAGAAGATCCAGGCAGAGATGACCTACCCCGGCCAGGTGAAGATTACCGTTATCCGCGAAACCCGCTCCGTAAGCTACGCAAAGTAAAAGAGTTTCGAGCCTCTTTGTAAAAAGCGGCACCAAAAACTTTTGTAGTCGCTTTTTGTAAAAAGCTCCGCAAAAACTTTTAAACATTTAGTTTGCAGGATTAGGGATAGCTTATAGCTATTACAAACAAAATAGAGAATAGGGCTTTGTTCAAGTAAACTTGGCAAGCCCTATTCTCTATTTCATTTGTACTCTCTTCGAGAGTATCCCCTAAACCCGAAAAAACCAATTGCTACACAAAAAGTCTAAACGGTTATCCCATAATTCTCATAATTAACCCTGCTTCGCACTCTTTCCCATAACTCCCACAGTGTTTTAACCCCAATCTTCTCGATTTATCTGATTGATTTCCAAATATTGAATTGATTGTTCAGGGCGCTTCTGAATTATTTTTGGTACAACATCGAGTATTATATTCAACAAAATATCCATTGTGATACATCGTACTGAAAATTTAACTATATTTGCAGTCTGTAGTGCCCCCTTTTGTGCTTATACATCAACAAAATAACAATTAAAACAAATACATTATTAAAGATATGAATATGGTTAAGGTAAATGAATGTGCGGTATATGAAGCTCCGCAAGTAGAGCTCTACGAGATAGCAGTAGAGCAAGGAATTAGTGTTACAGGTTCCAACGAGCAACTCGGTGGCCGTGACGATGAGGGAGTTTGGTAGAATTAATGAGTAAAGACACGATGAAAAGATTATTGTTTTTATGTACGATGCTGTCACTCCTCGCAGGATGCAGCAACGATTTTGAAGATACCACCCAGACACCCGTTGGTGGCACCACCGAGTCGGGACTGCCCACTGTAATTTCTGCAAGCGTGACTGAGCCCGAGGAGGAGGAAGTGGAAGAGGAAGTGGAAGAGAAAGTTGAAGAGGGATCGCGTACCCATGTTGTGCGCGACCAATTTGTCTTTTGGGATAACGGTGATGCTATTGCCTATTTTGCAGGAGTAACAAAGGCTAAATATACCTACAATGGTGCCAGTAGTGTGTTGGATGCAAGTTTCGATCTGACTGAGGAGTCGCGCATCTCTCGCATTATGAACACCAATGCAGTATATCCCTACGATGCAGCGATCAGCTGCACCTTCAACGGCAGTGTAGATCAGCTTACGGTGAACTATCCTGCCGAGCAGACCTATGCGAATAACTCATTTGGTAAGGGTGCGAACTTGATGGTGTATATGGGTAACAACCCCGAAGTCAAAGATGCAAACCTCAATTTCCGCAACGCTTGCGGCTACTTTACAATCAAGCTTTATAGCAGCAAGCTCAAGCCTGCTGCGATTAAGAGCATCAAACTCACCGCTCTCGGTGGCGAGAAGATTGCAGGTCCTGCTACCATTGTTGCGGGCAGTAACGGCATTCCCCAGATTACTATGTCAAACGAGGGTACCAGCGAGGTCACTTTGAACTGTGGCAATAGCGGAAAGGTTATCAGTAATGATGCTGAGCACCCCACTGAGTTCTGGTTTGCTCTTCCTCCTACCACATTTGAACAAGGTGTTCGCATCGAGGTTGTCGATGTCGAGGGTACTACCTATGTCAAAAAGACCTCAAATAAGATTGTTGTTGAGCGCAACAGAATTAAGCCTATGGCGGCTTTCAAATTTGCATATCCTACCGACAATCAGTTGTGGTACACCCGCCATTCGGACAGTCGCGAACTGTTGGGATTCTATGACACCATGGAGAATCTGTTCGATGCAGAGTATGCCAAACACTACTACGACGAGGATAACAACCTCTTCGTTATTGAGTTCAAGGAACCTTTGAAAGTTATCAAGGAGAAGGCATTCCTGTCTTATGGCCTCCATAAGGATGAGTCCAGAGATATAGCTACGATTACCCTTCCTGAGCAGCTGACCACTATCGAAGAGGAGGCTTTCTACGATTCAGGAATTACGGAGTTTGTTGTCCCCGGAAGTGTAACTTATATCGGTGAGGATTGCTTTGTAGTTTGCAGTAAGCTTAGGTCGGTCATCTTCTATCCGAGTCCAGACAATACTCCGCTTGAAATAGCGATAACTCCCTCTCTTGGTAATGATCAGGGACCATTTGCCTATAATGGAGCGGTATCATTATCATATATCTATGTAAACCGAGACATTTTCCTAACGAAAGGTGGCGAGCCATTCACTCCTGATAACGACGACGAGGGTATCTTCTCTTGCTCTTCTGCTGCACCAGTCGGAACTCTTGTGATTGGTGAGCAACTGCCCGAGATTTATCCCTATATGTTTAGTGGCTGTAGCATTGACAATTTTGAGATTCCTGCCCATATCACCAAAATCGGTGATGGTGCATTTTTTGGATGTAAGAAACTCACCACAATTACTATTCCCAGTACGGTGCAATCAATCGGCGTAGATGCATTCTTTAACACCACATCACTTCGCACCGTAATCATCGAGGACAGCAACGAGCCTCTGCAACTCGGACACTCACTTAGTTTTACAGGCGAGGACAGAGGTACGTTCTACTACTCGCCTTTGGCAGAAATCTACCTCGGTCGCGATATCGACTACCGCGATGAGGATGGAGCGTTATTCAATCCCAACTGGTGGGACGAGGGTGTCTTTGCCACCGAGCACTACGACAATGAAGATTTGAAGACCAATGTAACCATTAGCAACAATGTAACCACAATCCTGGAATCGATGTTCAGCGGTGTGCGTATGGAAACAGTCACCATCCCCGCAAGTGTTACAGAGATTGAAGATGATGCGTTCGAATACTGCTATGTGCTCAAAAAGGTTAGATGCGAGAGCACTACTCCTCCGACACTTGGCACAGGTGTATTTAATGCATGCAATGAGTTGGATAATATCTATGTCCCTGCAAGCGCAGTGGCAAGCTATAAAAATGCAACAAATTGGAGCGACTACGCAAGTAGCATTGTGGGCTACTAACCAGTATTAGGAAGCGTAAAGATTGCTTTTGAGGCAGCCCTTTTTCGGAGGTGATAATCTTCACCACGAAAAAGGGCTGTCTCTGTTTATGTGCGTAGGTAAGGAGCACCTTGCGGATAAGATTTTCGATTATAATTCTCAAAAACAACAACCGAGAGATATATCGAATATCTCTCGGTTGTATCATTTTGAATTTTGAATTTTGAATTACTCGGTAGTACGGAGGCAACCACTTACCAATCCCCAACCACGCTCCTCAATGGGAAAGGGTCTGCGACCCAAAAAGTCGTAGAATTGAGGAAATTTTAGGCGGGCTGGTTTCTGAGGTTGTGCGCATACTTGAAGTATGTAAGCAATCTCGGAAGCCAGCCCAACACCAAATTCACCAATCAGATGGCTTTTTTTTACTTTTGGTAGCCGACAGGGTGAACTAACACAATCTGCTGCTCAGGAGTGAGTTTCAATGCGCTGGCAACTACCTCTTTGTCAAACATACCCATCGCCACGGTAGCCATATTGTTGGCTGCGCAGAAGAGGTAGATGTTCTGCGACACATAACCCGCATCAACACCCGACCACTGCCACTCGTTGTCGGCAACGAGTACCAGGTTGATAGGAGGCATATTCTCGCGGATAGGCTGGCGGAAGTCGCCATCGGCAATTTTGAGCAGTTCGTGACCGGTATGCTCATAGAGCCAAGTACCCTCGCTATCGATAACATATACCTTGATATCCTGACGATTTACGGCCGAGGGTGCTGTGCGCTTGCCGTCGGGTCGGTTCACGCCGTTGGCAGCCCAAAGCAGGTCGGAGAGGTCCTGCAAACTGACGGGGGTGTCGGCATACTCACGGATACTCTGGCGATCGGAGAGAGCCTGCATCAACTCTCCGGCGCGCTCTTTGTTGGGTGTGGGGAGGCTCTTGATAGTCTCACCGGCATTGCACGCCACAACAAGAAGGGTAGCCACAAGGGCAAAGGTGAATTTTTTCATATTTTTATACATTTTAAAGGGTTAATTAATTGTTCGCGGGTAATTTATACAGACACAAAGATATAATTTTTCTCAGAATTTGGTTGGAATATCGAAAAATTACTATCTTTGCGGGCTATTTAACCATTAAAAATTTTTTCGATATGCCAAAAATGAAGACAAACGCCGGAGCAAAGAAGCGCCTTGACTTCACCGGCACAGGTAGAATCAAGAGGAAACACGCTTATCACAGCCACATCCTCACCAAGAAAACCACTAAACGTAA
>JAFNVE010000026.1 GCA_017379955.1 Tidjanibacter sp.
CCTTTGGGGTATTTTTTTACTCCTCGACGATTATTTTTCTTGCCACACCTCATTATTCCTATTTTTTTTGTATTTTTGAAGAGATAGTGAAACCAAACTAAAACATTGAACTATGAGACTATTTTTGATATCACTTGCACTGTGTACATTGTGCAGTGTAGCTGCAGCCCAAGAGAGCGAGCCGCAGGCCATAATCTTTGAGACAGATATGGGAAACGACATTGACGATGCGATGGCACTCGACCTGCTCTTCAAGAATATGGACCAGGGAAATATCAATCTGCTGGCCGTAAGTGTTCACAAAAACAATCCCCACTCGGCCGAGTATATCGACATCATGCGCCATTGGTATGGCTATAAGAATATGCCCATCGGCGTAAATAGTGGTTGCATAACCAATATGGACTGTGTAGATTATTGTACCAAGGTGTGCGACCTGAAAGATGAGAAGGGTAAGCCGTTGTTCAAGCGCTCAAAAAATCCCAAATACGAGGAGGCGGTAAAGATGTATCGCCGCATATTATCCCAGCAGAAGGATAAATCGGTGGTGATTGTTACCGTTGGATTCTCCACCACGATGGCCCAACTCCTTCAGAGCAAGGCCGACCAATACTCTTCACTTTCGGGCGAGGAGCTGGTAGCAAAAAAGGTTAAATATTTCTCTATTATGGCTGGCGAATTCGAGAAGGAGGGCTACGCCGAGTACAATGTATGGAACGACTTGGAGGCATCGAAATACTTCTTCGAGCACTCACCCCGACCTATGATTATCGTGCCATGGACTCTCGGCGATCAGATTCAGTACCCGGGCAGCAGTATAGCCAACGACTTTGGCTGGTGCAAGGCCAACCCTATGGTGGAGGGTTACAAGGCATACAGCAAGATGCCATACGACCGCCCCACATGGGATGTTATATCGGCATACTACGCCTGCCACCCCGACCACGCAGCATTCCAGCTCTCTAAACGAGGTGAGGTGCGGGTTGTCGGCAAGGGTGTTACCGAGTGGCGAGACGATGAGAACGGCCGCTACCAGATACTCATCCCCGATGCAGCACAGCGTGAGCAGATACTCGACTACTTCCGCGAGATTCTTACTACCAAGCCGCGTAATATGAAATAGATTTATCACAGAATATGACTGCTCACCGGGCAGTCATATTTTTTATCCTTTTTCATTAGCATTATGATATTATTAGCAGCTGATGCAGGCTATGAATTTGCCAGAATAAAAAATTGTACTATCTTTGCATTGTCATTAAAATAATCGTTCGGTTATTTTTCAATCAGCGAATAGAGATAAAATATACAGAGATATGCAAGATTTCAGTATGCTCGAGGGTAAATCCATTGCGGAGTTACGCGAGATAGCCAAGGTGTTAGGTATTACCGATACTACACTCAAGAAAAAGGAGTTATTGCAAACCATAAAGAGTATGGCTATGGGTGATACGCCCGAAGAGCAACAAACGCAGAGCCTTGAGGCAGAGCCATCAACACAGGCAGAACCTGCTCGTCGAGGTCGTCGTCCCCGTATGACACGCTTTGAGGAGAATAAGCCTGCCGAGGAGACTGCAACTCAAGATGTTGAGACTACGACAGAGGTAACGGCCACTACTCCCGCAGCCGAGCAAAACGACACAGAGGTTCAGCCTGCTACTTCCACCACAGAGCAGACTGCGCAAATAGCAGAGGCTCCCCAGCCCAAGCGTCGTGGCCGCAAGCCCAAAGCATTAAAGGAGCAGGAGGAGCGTGCCGCAGCTATGGCAGCACAGGCCGAGAGCGACAATCAGAAGGAGGAGGCAGCAAATGAGCCTCAACACCAAGATACAGAGGATAACCAAACACGCCACACAAACAATCGCAACGAACAACGCGAGGCGGTAAAAGAGCAGTTTGCGGGAGAGATTATCGGCGAGGGTGTCCTGGAGGTTATGCCCGACGGATACGGTTTCCTGCGCTCGGCAGACTACAACTACCTCAACTCCCCAGATGACATATATGTGTCGCCCTCACAGATTAAGCACTTCGGTCTGAAGCCTGGCGATACCATCAGTGGCGTTATTCATCCACCCAAGGAGGGAGAGAAGTACTTCCCCTTAATCCATGTAAACGAGATTAACGGCCTTAAGCCCGAGTATATCCGCGACCGCGTACAGTTTGAGTATATGACACCGCTATTCCCCAGCGAGAAGTTCAATCTTACGGGCAAGGGACACAACTCACTGTCGAATCGTGTTGTAGATTTGTTCTCACCTATCGGTAAGGGACAGCGTGGTCTTATCGTAGCGCAGCCCAAGACAGGTAAGACAATGCTGTTGCAGTCGATTGCCAACGCTATTGCCGACAACCACCCCGAGGTATATATGATTGTTCTGCTCATTGACGAGCGCCCCGAGGAGGTTACCGAAATGGCTCGCAACGTTAAGGCTGAGGTTGTTGCCTCGACCTTCGACGAGCAGGCATCACGCCACGTGAAGGTTGCCGAGATGGTATTGGAGAAGGCGAAGCGTATGGTTGAGTGCGGTCACGATGTGGTTATCTTCCTCGACTCTATCACCC
>JAFNVE010000027.1 GCA_017379955.1 Tidjanibacter sp.
ATACCACGAATAATTTCATCATAAGCCACAATAGTTCCTGTAGTTGTATGAGGTTGTAATAAATCAATATCTGTTGCTAAAATACTTCGTTGATTTTCTCCTACAAGTTTTAAATGGCTTACTAAAGGATTTGATTAGAAGAAAAAGTTAAACGAGAGATGGTGTTGGTTGAAAGGTGGTAGGAATAGGACTATATTTAACTTAGAACTACATCGTAAAATACCAACATTTAGGGATTGACAGCCCCAGAATTCATCGCTATTTTTGCCTCGGCAAAAATAAGAAAATAGCAAAAAACGATATATGAAACTTTCGGAACTTAACACAGGAGAATCGGCAGTTATCGTCCGCGTAGCGGGTCACGGTGGCTTCCGCAAGCGTATTATGGAGATGGGCTTTGTGCGAGGCGAGCGTGTCACCTCGGTACTCGACTCACCGATGCACGACCCTGTAAAATATACAGTTATGGGCTACGACGTCTCTCTGCGCAGACGCGAGGCGGCAATGATTGAGGTACTCACTGAGGAGGAGGCAGCCGAACAGTTAGAGCCGTCGGATTGGTACGGCTGTTCGGAGGTATGCGAGAGCTGCACGGCCTTTGGTTGTGGTGCTCGCCGAGCCAACCCTCTTGCAGGATTAAAGGTTGTCCGTCGCAACCGAATCAGAGTGGCACTTGTCGGCAATCCCAATAGCGGCAAGACCTCACTATTTAATGCCCTCTCTGGTGGTAGCGAACACGTTGGAAATTACAGCGGTGTAACCGTAAGTGCCACAACAGGTAAGTTTAACTACAAAGGCTACCGCATAGAATTAACCGACCTTCCCGGCACATATTCGCTCTCGGCATACTCGCCCGAGGAGGTCTTCGTGCGCCGCCATCTGATGGAGGAGATGCCCGACGTTATTATAAACTCGGTGGTTGCATCCAACCTCAAACGCAACCTCTTTCTCACCACCGAACTTATCGACCTCAACCAGCGTACCGTGGTGGCTCTCAATATGTTTGATGAGTTACAGGCAAGTGGTGCCACCCTCGATCACGAGAGTCTTGGGGCGATGATGGGTGTGCCGATGATACCCACTATAGCGAGAGTCAAGGGTGGATTAGACAAACTTCTCGACACTGTTATTGAACTCTTCGAGGGTCGCAACTCTACCGTTCGCCACATCCATATCAACTATGGCCCTTATGTAGAGGAGGCAACCTCTAAACTCTCCGAGCAGATGCACACAGCCGACGACCTGCCCCACCAATTCCCAGTGCGCTATTGGGCATTGAAGATGCTCGAAGGAGATAAAGAGGTGCGCTCTGCGCTCTCCGAGTGTGCCGACTACCCGAAGTGGCTCGCCACGGCCGAGAAGGGGGCAGCACGCATTGTGCGACATCTCGACTGCGATACCGAAACCGCAATCAGCGACGCCAAATATGGATTTATCGATGGTGCACTCACAGAGACTCTCACCGAAGGTACTACTGACCCTACACGCCGCACCCGCCAAATCGACCGCTTAGTATCCAATCGTTGGCTTGGTTTCCCCATCTTCATCTTGCTTATGTGGCTGATGTTCTGGACAGTATTCACCGTAGGCGCATATCCTCAGGGTTGGATTGAGAGCCTCTTTGCTTGGCTGGGAAACCTTGCAAGCAACTATCTTCCCGAGGGCTGGATTAGGGCTATGGTCGTGGATGGAGTGATTGGTGGTGTGGGCAGTGTAGCGGTATTCTTACCAAATATCCTGCTGCTATACCTTTTCATTTCACTTATGGAGGACTCAGGATATATGGCACGCGCTGCATTTATTATGGACAAACTGATGCACCGCCTTGGTCTGCACGGCAAATCCTTTATCCCGATGTTGATGGGCTTTGGCTGCAACGTACCTGCAATTATGGCAACACGAACTATCGAGAGTCACAGCAGTCGCCTGATTACCATACTTATAACCCCCTTTATGTCGTGTAGTGCCCGCCTACCGGTATATGTACTTTTTGTTGGTGCCTTTTTCCCTAATAATACCGCCACGGTACTCATTGGGTTATACCTCTTGGGCATTGCCGTTGCGGCACTCACTGCCCGACTGCTTCGTCGCACCAAGTTTAAGGTTGACGAAACTCCCTTTGTAATGGAGTTGCCTCCCTATCGTATGCCTACTCTGCGCTCCACGGTGAAACATATGTGGGATAAGTGCGCACAATATCTCCGTAAGATTGGCTCGGTGGTGCTTGTAGCATCGCTGGTGGTGTGGTTTTTGGGCTACTTCCCTCGCCCGCAAGAGGCTAACGGCATAACCGAACAGACCCACACCACAAGTTATATCGAGCATATCGGCAAGGCTATCGAGCCTGTTATGCGCCCGATGGATATCGATTGGCGCGGTAGCGTGGCCCTGCTTGCAAGTATTCCCGCCAAGGAGTTGGTAGTTAGCACATTGGGCGTGCTTTATGATACTGAGGAGGAGGGTCTGAGCAAGGCTCTTGTTCACTCAGGAGATTACTCACCACGCTCGGCAGCGGCCTTTATGGTCTTTATTCTGCTATTCTTCCCCTGCATCGCTACCATTGCCGCTATCAGAAGTGAAACCGGCTCTCGTGGCTGGGCGGCTTTTGCGGTGGTTTACAACACCTTAGTCGCCTGGATAGTGGCCTATGTTGTATACTTGATTGGAGGGTTATTTTAAGAATATCGCACAAGTGATGGCAAAAATAGATTAAAAATCGTACTTTTGCAGAGGTATGACAACACACAAACGATACTCCACCACCCAGAAGATGGCAGACCTGCTATTAGACGATAGCCGTCTGCTAACTCTCTTTGAGCGTATGGGCATACGCCTCGGCTTCGGCAAGCGTAGCGTGGAGGAGGTGTGTGAGGAGAGTGGTGTATCGCCCAACCTGCTTGTAGCCATGTGCAACATCATTGCCGAGCGCGACACCACGCCCGATGTTCGCTCACTCGGCAAGGAGGAGTTGCGCGCAATTGTTGATTATCTGCGCTTGTCGCATATCAACTACACCGACCACTACTTCCCCACCCTGCACAGCCATATTCACACAATGGCGGCCGGTCTGAGCGAGAAACAGCAGCAGACAATCAACTCATTTTATGATGTTTACGAGGCCTCAGTGATGAATCATTTCCACCACGAGGAGCAGGTGGTATTTCCCTATATCAACTCACTCGTAGAGGGTGAGAAGGTAGATAATTACTCGATTGGTGAGTTTGCTAAAACGCATAGCGATATCGATGAGAGGTTGGCCGATTTGCTCAATATCATTGTCAAATATCTGCCTGATAGTGACGAAGATATGGCTTCCCACACGGTACTGAGAGATATTTTCCATATTGAGGAAGAGCTCGACAAACACACTCTGATTGAGAACTGCTTGCTCGTGCCGCTTGCTGAGCATATCGAGCGTGGTGAAGTCGAGGTATCGGCTGAGAGTGGCAAAGAGGACTATTCGGCTAACAAGGCAGAAACAACTGATGACGAGCGCACGGGCGAACTATCTGCAAGAGAGAAAGATATCGTAATTGCCGTGGCTGGTGGCGCAACCAATAAAGAGATAGCCGACAGGCTCAACATCTCCATCCACACCGTCGTTACCCACCGCAAAAACATCACTCGCAAACTCGGCATCCGCTCCATCTCAGGCCTCACGGTCTATGCCATTATGAACAATCTGATTGAGGTCGGAGGCTAATTCTTTCCAGGCCAATGTCGTGGCCTTGTGCCTCCCTCGTCAAGGGTGGGAGGTCGTGGTGCATAGCCACCCTGTCCTGCCCCCTCTACACGAAACTGAAAGGCGTCGCGGTCGCGCTTGGAAACAAAGTTAATCGAGGGTAGCGGTATGCTCAGTTCGCCGATGTGTAGAATCGGGGTGACGTAGTAGTTTGTATTCCACTGCCCCATATAGTGAGTCTGCTCTGCGCCCGCTTGGAGGCTGAGGAAATCAACAACTCTGTAATCTGCTCTCACACCGAAGTTTGTGCCATAGATTGAGGTAGCAAATGGCGAGGAGAGCCTCTGCGCTGAGGAGTACTGGCCATAGGCACTCACCACAAATCGCTCGTTCACACGATAGGAGAGCGTAGCGTTAGCAGTGCCCGTAAAGAAACGAGGCGCACGCAACCCATACTTGCCCGTCTGCATAAAGAGGTGGCTGCTGAGCGAGAGGTTTGGATTGAAACGCCAGGTATTGCGCAACCCCACATCCTCGGTCACCATACCCGTAGAGCGCACAGGCATAAGGGTATAGGTTTCGGAGGAGTAGAGAGAGCCATCGTGAGGAACTACGCCTGCCGTGGGGTCAATCTTGATTGGCGGCAACTCATCGGCAGGATGCGAGAGTGCGGAGCGTTCGAGCGACGGGAGGTTTAGCGGGGCCACCATTGGCGAGAGAGGCATATCGGCAGGGTCGAAGCCCTCCAACAACTTCTCAATGGCGAGCGTATCGAGTGCCACCCCACCCTCACCCTCGACCACCTGAGCCGAGAGCGACAGCGGTGCAAGGAGTACACCGAGCAGGATTAGCAGACAAAACCTCTTCACAACAAAATTTCTTTTATATTCGTGGGTACAAAGATAACGCATCCGAGCGATGATTTATGGTGTAGAGCACAAAAAGTTTATTATCTTTGCTCAATCAAACATCTACCAACAATGAATATTCGCCTTGCAACAAAAGATGATATGCCCAAGATGATGCCACTCTTCGAGGCAGCAAGCCGTGGCCTGCGGGAGATGGGAGTTAACCAATGGCAAAACGGTTATCCGCAACCCGAACTTATTGCAAACGATATTGCAAACGGGGTGAGTTATCTCTTGGAGGATAATGGCGAGATAATCGGCACGGCCGTTATCTCCTTTGCGGGCGAGCCTACCTATAATTATATAGAGGGCAAGTGGCTGACCGACGAAGAGGCGTTTGTGGTTATCCACCGCCAAACTATCCGTCCCGACCGCCGAGGCCAAAGACTCTCCGACCTCTTCTTCGGCTATGCCGAGCAACTATGCCGCGAGCGCGGAGTGCGAAGTATGCGCATCGACACCCACGAGGGCAACCTGCCGATGCAGAGGGCTGTTGAGCGATATGGCTTTGTGCGCTGCGGAGTCATCTACCTCGACAACGGCGACCCCCGCCTGGCCTACGAAAAACCTCTCTAATCAACATCAGAGCCTCGACCCAAGTTTGGTCGAGGCTCTTTATTTTACAATAAGTGTGCTACTAACTCGTCTACCTCGTCGGCGATGCTGAGTCTTAGGGCGTTGTACTTGCCGCGTGCAACAAGGTCGGTCAGCAGGGGGTAGACGGGCATTTCGCGGGTCCAATAGTCCGAGCCGAGGAAGACCATAGGGGCTGAGGGGCCGAAGGTGGCGTAGTGGTTCTGCGCGGCGTCCTGGAAAATCTCCTGCATAGTGCCTGCGCTGCCTGGCGAGTAAATCACGCCGCCCTTAGCGATAGCGAGCAGGCCATCTTCGCGGATTGAGTTATCGAAATACTTAGCAATGTGGCTCGCAAAGGGTGTGGCAGGCTCGTGGCCATAAAACCACGTCGGGATGCCCACGCTCGCCCACTCCTCGCAGCGAGGCCATCTCTCGCGCACCTCCCACGCGGCAGCGAGCCAACCGTTATCCTTATATGTCGGGGCAGTCGCAAGCACCGCAAGTGCCTCATCGACAACACTATCCTCCCTGCCCGCGAGCCACGCGCCGAGATGGGTAGCCTCCATAGCACCCGGACCACCACCCGTGCAGAGCAGTTTGCCACGCTCGGTGAGCCTCTTCGCCACAAGGGCCACGGTGCGATACATCGCATCGGTACGGGCGAGCGAGTGGCCACCCATCACCGCCACAACGCCATCCTCGGGGTAGCGGGAGAGCATATCGTGCAGGGCGACACTGATGGAGTTGTCGTGCATAGCGCGCGCAAAGGTCTCGCCGATGGAGTCACACTCCTTGCCCGTGGAGATATAGTGGCGATAGACACGCGTATCGTAGCACTCCTCGAAGCTCTCGGGAGTGGCTGGGTCGTAAGAGTCGTACAACTCCTCGGGGGCATAGAGCGAGGAGCGGAAGGTGTGGTAGGGTTTGGGGAGCGAGGGGAGCACATAGCACTCGGCACCCATAGCCAGATAGTGGAAAGGCGAGAGGGTGCAACCGAAGAACAGACAACGCTCAAAACGACACTCGGCAGCCTCGGCGGGAAACTCCAACCCACAAAAGGCATAGCCACGCAACACCCCACCCTGCCCAAGCAGAGAGAGCAACTCACTCATAGTGTCCACCTGTTGATGTACGGTCTTCATAGTAAAATTGGTTTTGTTCTTGGACAAATATAGTAAGAACTTGCGTAATAATGGCAGGATGAGGGTGAAATTTGATAAGTGGTTGGTACATATACCATTTTTGTGTTACCTCACCATATTGTTAATTTCGGCAGAAAGAGCCGTATATGGTGGGTATTAGAGAAAGAATTGCTACCTATCCGTTGCCTTTTTATGGAAGGGAAAGTTGGTAGAAACAGCATCTTTAATCTCTTGCACATACCCTACAACAACCACAAAGAACGCTTGTTTTTTTCTATCATTGCACTGACAAAGGTAATCATTTTTTCTCGTTGGAAGGAAAATACGGGAATGAGATTAGTTGTCAAGTACTTGTTGCCTTGTTCCGCTATGTTCTACATACCGTTCATTAAATTCGAATTTAC
>JAFNVE010000028.1 GCA_017379955.1 Tidjanibacter sp.
GTAGCACCACCGATACGACGGCTCTTAACCTCAACCTGGGGAGTGATGTTCTCCAAGGCCTGTTTCCAAATCTCCAGAGGAGCCTTATCTGCATCCTTCATCTTCTCGCCCACGATATCCAATGCATCATAGAAAATCGTGTACGCAATACTCTTCTTACCGTCAACCATCAAATTGTTCACAAATCTCGTTACCATTACGTCCGAGAATTTGGGGTCCGGAAGTAGAATTCGCTTTTTAGGCTTAGCTTTTCTCATTGTCTTGTTTAATTTTTAGTCGTTAAAATAGTTAGAGTGTTACTTTTTGGCAGCTTTGGGTCTCTTAGCACCATACTTCGAGCGACGCTGACGACGACCGTCAACACCTGCACTATCAAGCGCACCACGAACGAGGTGATAACGTACACCGGGGAGGTCCTTCACACGACCACCGCGTACCAAAACGATGGAGTGCTCCTGCAAGTTGTGACCCTCGCCAGGGATGTAGGCATTCACCTCTTTCTGGTTGGTCAACTTCACACGAGCTACCTTACGCATTGCCGAGTTAGGTTTCTTAGGGGTGGTGGTGTAAACACGCACACAAACACCTCGGCGCTGCGGACATGCATCAAGCGCGGGAGCCTTACTCTTGAACTCCAACTGCACTCTTCCTTTTCTTACTAACTGTTGAATAGTTGGCATTTTTTACTTGTCCTTTAAGTTTTTAATTGATTTTGAATTGTTTATCTCGTTTCCCGCTCTCTTGCGGGCGTGCAAAGATACGCATTTTTTTTGATATACAATATATATAGCGAACTTTTTTTGCTCTACCCCCCACATTTTTCAGCATTTTAGCCCTGTTTTGGGCCCCTTTTCGGTTTGAGGTCTATTCTTTTTTCTTATAATTTCCGTAAAACTATTGTTTTCGCTTATCGCACAACCACACCACCCCACTCCACCTTCCTCACTTTCAGCCACTTGATACGAAAATGTAAAAAAATGTTGGGGAATTGTAGAATTGTTTCGTAACTTTGCACGATAAAGTGCAACTATTTCAACTGAGATAAGAACAATTTTTTACACTATGGAGTACAATTTCAAGGAGATAGAAGGTAAATGGCAAGCCGCTTGGCGCGAGCAGGGCATCTACCGAGTAGAGGTCGATTCCTCGAAACCCAAATTCTACGTTTTGGACATGTTCCCCTACCCCTCGGGTGCGGGTCTTCATGTTGGTCACCCGCTCGGCTATATCGCCTCGGATATCTACACTCGCTACAAGCGATTGTGTGGCTTCAACGTACTCCACCCGATGGGCTACGACGCCTTCGGTCTGCCTGCTGAGCAGTATGCTATTCAGACCGGTCAGCACCCCGCTGTGACTACCGAGGAGAACATCGCTCGCTACCGCAGTCAGATGGACAAGATTGGTTTCAGTTACGATTGGAACAGAGAGGTACGCACTTGTGACCCTGAGTATTACAAGTGGACACAGTGGGCATTCCTCAAGATGTTTGACAGCTACTATTGCAACACTGCCGACAAGGCACTCCCCATCTCCGACCTGGTGGCTCGTTTCGAGAAAAATGGTACCGAGGGTGTGGATGCAGCCTGCACCGAGCCTATGAGTTTCACCGCTGCCGAGTGGGCAGAGATGAACGAGGCTGAGCGCGAGGCAGTATTGCAGAACTACCGCCTTGCATTCCGCGCCGACACTATGGTGAACTGGTGTCCCGCACTTGGCACCGTATTGGCTAACGACGAGGTAAAAGATGGACTCTCGGAGCGTGGTGGTCACCCCGTTGAGCAGCGTCGTATGAAGCAGTGGTTGCTTCGCGTAACTGCCTATGCACAAAGACTTTTGGAGGGACTCGACAAGGTGGAGTGGAGTGAGTCGCTCAAAGAGATACAGCGCAACTGGATTGGTCGCAGCACCGGTGCGCAGATGTTCTTCCCCATCAAGGATAGCGACCGCAAGTTGGAGATTTTTACTACACGCGCAGATACCGTATTTGGTGTGACATTTATGGTGCTGGCACCTGAGCACGAGTGGGCATTGGAGTTGGCAACTCCCGAGCAGCGCGCTGCTGTTGAGGAGTACATCGAGCAGACCAAGAAACGCTCGGAGCGTGAGCGTATTGCCGAGACCAAGCGAGTAACCGGCGTATTTACCGGTGCGTATGCTTGCAATCCCTTCAACGGCAAGGAGATTCCAATCTATCTTAGCGACTATGTTCTGGCGGGTTATGGTACGGGTGCTATTATGGCTGTGCCTGCACACGACTCGCGCGACTGGGCATTTGCACGCCACTTCGAACTCGACATCATCCCCGTTGTTGAGGGTGGTGATGTAGAGGTTGAGAGCTACGATGCCAAGAGCGGAAAACTTATCAATTCTGAGTTCCTCACCGGCCTCGATGTAAAGGAGGCAATCGAGCGAATGCTGGACGAGGTTGAGGCTCGCGGAATTGGTGCTCGCAAGGTAAATTATCGTCTGCGTGACGCTATCTTCAGCCGTCAGCGTTATTGGGGTGAGCCTTTCCCCGTATACTATAAGGATGATGTGGCATATCCTCTGAGTATGGAGGTGTTGCCTCTGTGTCTGCCCTCCGTTAAGGACTTTGGCCCAACAGAGCAGGGTGAGCCACCACTCGCAAGAGTAGAGGATTGGAAGTATGATGGTTATCCTCTGGAACTGAGCACAATGCCCGGTTTTGCAGGTTCGTCGGCATACTATCTCCGCTATATGGATCCTCACAACTCGGAGGCTCTTGTAAGCCCCGAGGCAAACCAGTATTGGAGAAATGTTGACCTCTATGTGGGCGGTATCGAGCACGCAACAGGTCACCTTATCTACTCACGATTCTGGAACAAATTCCTCTTCGACCTCGGTTATGTTTGCGAGGAGGAGCCCTTCAAGAAGTTGGTAAATCAGGGTATGATTCAGGGTCGTAGTAACTTCGTATATCGCGTGGTTGGAACGAACAAATTCGTGTCGCTCGGTCTGCGTGGCAACTACGACACCCAAGAGATTCACGTTGATGTAAATATCGTGCGCAACGATGTGCTCGACCTCGACGCTTTCCGCGCTTGGCGACCCGAGTTCCGCGACGCTGAGTTCATCCTCGAAGATGGCAAGTATATCTGCGGTTGGGCGATTGAGAAGATGAGTAAGTCGATGTACAACGTTGTCAACCCCGACTATATCGTTGAGCGTTACGGCGCCGACACTCTGCGTATGTATGAGATGTTCCTCGGCCCGTTGGAGCAGAGCAAGCCCTGGGATACCAATGGTATCGATGGCGTGCATAAGTTCCTCCGCAGGGTTTGGAACCGCTTCTACGACCGCGATGGCAACTTCCTCGTTACCGACGAGAAACCCACCGCTGCCGAGTTGAAGACCCTGCACAAGACCATCAAGAAGGTGCGCGAGGATATCGAGAACTTCTCGTACAACACCTCGGTTAGTGCCTTTATGATTTGTCTTAACGAACTTGGCGACTGCTCCAAGCGTGAGATTCTGGAGCCTCTGGTGGTACTGCTCGCACCCTTCACTCCCCACATCAGCGAGGAGTTGTGGCACGCCCTCGGCAACGAGAGCTCGGTATGCACCGCAAGTTACCCCGAGTGCAACCCCGACTACTTGGTGGAGAGTAGCTTCGAGTATCCCGTATCGGTAAATGGTAAGTTGCGCTTCAAGAAGACTCTCCCCGTTGGTATCAGCAAGGAGGAGATTGAGGCAGCAGTATTGGCCGACGAGATGGCTCAGAAATATACCGGTGGTGCAGCACCCAAGAAGGTGATTGTAGTACCCGGCAAGATTATTAATATCGTTATCTAAAAGTTGTCTGATTGGTAAATTTTGCACTTCCTTTGTGAGTCGTCACCTTACATACACTTAGTATGCGCGGTTAGCCTCACTGCACGAAGCCCAAAATTTCCTCAATCATATAACTTTTCAAAAGTAAAGAAATATGGATAACTTCATCGTTTCGGCTCGAAAATACCGTCCAGCGACATTTCGTTCGGTGGTTGGTCAGAGCCAGGTGACAGAGACACTTAAAAATGCGATACAGCGCGGGCAGCTCGCTCACGCCTATCTCTTCTGCGGTCCGCGTGGCGTGGGCAAGACCACTTGCGCCCGTATCTTTGCAAAGGCTATCAACTGCTCCAACCCCGTGGATAACGAGGCTTGTGGCGAGTGCGAGTCGTGCAAGAGCTTCAACGAGGGACGCAGTTTCAACATCCACGAACTCGATGCTGCATCGAATACGGGTGTTGACAGTATTCGCGATCTTATTGACCAGGTGCGTGTCCCGCCCCAGGTTGGTCGTTACAGTGTCTTTATCATCGATGAGGTTCATATGCTCTCGCAGGCCGCCTTCAACGCCTTCCTCAAGACGCTCGAAGAGCCACCTGCACACGCTATCTTTATTCTCGCAACAACCGAGAAACACAAGATACTCCCCACCATCCTCTCGCGATGCCAGATCTACGATTTCAATCGTATCAAGGTAGAGGATGCTGTTGATTATCTGCGATATATCGCCCAACAGGAGGGCGTTGAGAGCGACGACGAATCGCTCAACCTGATTGCCCAAAAGGCAGACGGAGCAATGCGTGATGCACTCTCGATGTTTGACAAGGCGGTGGCATTTTGCAGTGGCAAGTTGGAGTTCAAGAGTGTGGCGCACACCCTCAACGTACTCGACTACGACACCTACTTCCGCGCCCTTGCACTCATCAAGGCGGGCGACTACCAGCAGTTGCTGCTGATGCTCGACGAGGTGTTGCGTAGCGGTTTCTCCGCATCAACCTTCCTGAGCGGTCTGCTCGACCACCTGCGCGACCTGCTCATCTGCAAGAGTCCGCAGACGGTGTCACTGCTCGAACTGAGCGGCTCGATAGCCGAGAGGTACAAGATGCAGAGTGGCGAGTGGAGTCCCGACGCGCTCTTCGACCTGATGTCGCTACTCTCGGAGGTTGAGATAACGCTTCGCTCGGCAACAAATCAACGATTGCACATTGAGTTGGGTCTTATGAAGGCTTGCTCGATGGGCGAAAAAAAAAATGACTTTGACGAGGTAGGTTTCACCCTGCCAGAGTTACTGCCCGACGTAGCGACAGGCGCGCAAAGCACTGAGAGAGTGCAGGTTGTAACACCAGCACCCGCAAAGGCAGCGGAGAATCCCGCACCGACAGCACCTGCCGCCACACAACCCGCTCCCCAGCAGGCAGCCCCTGCACCCACGCCTCAAAGGGCGACCTCGACAGCGATGTTGGGTGTCTCGATTGGCGCAGTGCTGAGTGGCGCACACGCCGAGCAGATAGAGGCCGAGGAGAAGGGCCCGACCCACATCGACCCTCAGAGCGAGGAGAAGATGACAGCAGCACGCGACGCCTTCCTTGAGAAGTTGAAGAGTAGCCGTCCTCGTCTGGCGATTGCACTCTCGGCAATGACGGTGAGCGAGAATAAGATTTGTGCCACCGTACCATCGTTGCCCCTCTACGAGGAGTTGATGCGCAACCGAGGCGAGATTGTCAGCGCGATGACCGAGGTATCGGGAGTCGATGGTTTGATTGAGGTGGAGATAACGATTGTGGAGACAAAGGAGAACTCCCGCCCCATCACCCGCGAGGACCGCTACGCCTACCTGGTGCAGCGTAATCCCGAGTTGAAGGAACTGATTCGCAGCCTCGATTTGGAGGTTGAGTAAAAAATTGGCTAAAAATAGAAACAAGATAAATAGATAAAAAAGTAGAAAAATGGCAAAGAATTTTGTTAAGGAGTTAGAGTGGAGAGGCATGATCCAGGATATGATGCCCGGCTTGGAGGAACAACTCGCAAAGGAGATGACCACCGCCTATGTTGGTATCGACCCCACTGCTGACTCGCTCCACATCGGACACCTTGTAAGTGTAATGATTCTCAAACACTTCCAGCACTGCGGTCACCGTCCCATCGCTCTGGTGGGTGGTGCTACCGGTATGATTGGCGACCCCTCGGGCAAGTCGCTCGAGAGAAACCTGCTCGATGAGCAGACCCTCCGCCACAACCAGGAGGCTATCAAGCGTCAGCTCTCGAA
>JAFNVE010000029.1 GCA_017379955.1 Tidjanibacter sp.
AGAATTAAGAATCTTGAACAACAACTTGTCGCCCTCCTCGCCATACTTACCCATAAGGGTCGAGAGATTCTCCATAGCGGGAGTCTCAAGCGGTGCATAGCCAAAGGTGCGGAATACCTCCTTGATAGTATCGAACAGATAGGTACGACGAGTCATCTCAACAGGCGAGAAGTCGCGAGTACCCTTTGGAATTGACGGTTTTTGTGCCATTTTTAAACGGTAAGTCTGGTTAATACTAATAGCCCTTTCTAAGGCAAACAAATATCTTTACTCTATTCACTCACTCCTTTCAGCGGTGAGTCTGGTTAATACTCTAATAAACCTTACTAAGGTAACTTATAGTATTAACGTATAAATGAATAAAAATCTAATTCTCAATCAGTTTTCTATATTTAGCACGCTTGGGAGTAGTGTCAATTCCCATAGCGCGTTTGTGCTCCTCGTACTCCGAATACGAGCCCTCGAAGTAGACAACCTTGCCATCGCCCTCGAAGGAGAGGATGTGTGTAGCAATACGGTCGAGGAACCAACGGTCGTGCGAGATAACCACTGCACAGCCTGCAAAGTTCTCCAAGCCCTCCTCCAAAGCACGCAGGGTGTTTACATCGATATCATTGGTAGGCTCATCGAGCAGCAGCACGTTACCCTCCTCTTTGAGTGCCAAAGCCAGGTGGAGGCGGTTGCGCTCACCACCACTCAGCACACCACACTTCTTCTCCTGGTCTGCACCCGAGAAGTTGAAGCGCGAAACATAAGCACGAGCATTTACCTGTCGTTTGCCGAGGGTGATAAGGTCGCTGTTCTGCGAGATAACCTCATAGACACTCTTCTCGGGGTCAATCGACTTATGCTGCTGGTCAACGTATGCGAGTTTCACGGTCTCACCCACACGGAACTGACCCGAGGTAGGCTCCTCTAAGCCCATAATCATACGGAACAGAGTGGTCTTACCCGTACCGTTGGGGCCAATAACACCCACAATACCTGCGGGAGGCAGAGTGAAATTCAAGCCCTCGTAGAGTACTCTGTCGCCAAATGCCTTGCTCACATCGTGTGCCTCAATAACGACATTACCCAAACGGGGACCATCGGGAATATAGATTTCGAGTTTCTCCTCTTTCTGCTTTGCATCTTCATTAAGCATCTTATCGTATGCGCTCAGACGAGCCTTGCTCTTGGCGTGGCGAGCCTTGGGACTCATACGCACCCACTCCAACTCGCGCTCCAAAGTCTTTCTGCGCTTGCTCTCCTGCTTCTCCTCCATAGCCAGACGATTGCTCTTCTGCTCCAACCAACTCGAATAGTTACCCTTCCAGGGAATACCCTCACCACGGTCAAGCTCGAGAATCCAGCCTGCTACATTGTCGAGGAAGTAACGGTCGTGGGTTACAGCGATAACGGTACCCTTGTACTGCTGCAAGTGCTGCTCCAACCAATCGATACTCTCAGCGTCGAGGTGGTTGGTAGGCTCGTCGAGAAGCAGCACATCGGGCTCCTGCAACAACAGACGGCAAAGTGCCACACGACGACGCTCACCACCCGAGAGGTGCGCCACCGACTCATCGGGATCGGGACAGCGCAGAGCATCCATCGCACGCTCCAGAACGCTATCAATCTCCCAGCCGTTAACAGCATCGATTGCCTCGGTAAGCTCACCCTGACGCATGATGAGGCGATTCATCTCATCGTCGTCCATAGGCTCGCAGAAACGGTTGTTAATCTCCTCGTACTCTTTCAGCAGTGCCATAGTCTCTGCACAACCCTCCTGAACGACCTCTTTAACGGTCTTGGTGGGGTCGAGCTGAGGCTCCTGCTCCAAATAACCTACCGAGTAGCCGGGGGAGAATACCACCTCGCCCTGATAGGATTTGTCGATACCGGCAATAATCTTCATCAGCGTCGATTTACCCGAGCCGTTGAGACCGATGATACCGATTTTTGCTCCGTAGAAGAAGGAGAGGTAGATGTTGTTCAATACCTTTTTCTGGTTGTTGAAGGTCTTGCAGATGCCGACCATCGAGAAAATGATTTTTTCGTCAGCCATTTTTATCTATCTTTTTATCAATTATTGCGTTCCATACAGCCCACAGTTTGCTACGGGGCAGATATATAATTGGCAAAGATACCTATTTTTCCGTAATTTCCCCGATAGTTTTTACAAATAGTGCCATAAAAAGATGTGATTGGTCTTTTTGTTGTTGATATGAAAAATGTTTTTATCTTTGTATTCAGAAAATGACAACACAAAAAAAACAGATAAACAATTTTAATCATTAAAAATTAAAGTACTATTATGGCATCTTTGAAAGGAACCCGTACCGAGCAGAACTTGCTCAAATCGTTTGCAGGCGAGAGCCAGGCACGTATGCGTTACAACTATTTTGCAAGCGTAGCAAAGAAAGAGGGCTACGAGCAGATTGCAGCAATCTTCAACGAGACTGCTGACCAGGAGAAAGAGCACGCAAAGAAATTCTTTAAATATTTGGAGGGTGGTATGGTTGAGATTACCGCATCGTACCCCGCAGGTGTGATTGGTGATACCTACCAGAACCTTGTAGCAGCCGCTTCGGGCGAGAACGAGGAGTGGACCGAGCTCTACCCCGAGTTTGCTAAGATTGCTGACGAGGAGGGCTTCCCCGAGATTGCACAGACCTTCCGCGCAATCGCACTCGTTGAGGAGCAGCACGAGATTCGCTACCGCACCCTCTTCACCCGCATCGAGAACGGTGAGGTATTCCTCCGCAAGACCGAGATTACCTGGCAGTGCCGTAACTGCGGCTTCGTAGTTACCGCTAAGGAGGCTCCCGAGCTCTGCCCCGCTTGTAAGCATCCTCAGGCTTACTTCGAGCCCATGAAGACGAACTACTAATAGGTTGGACATATAAACAAAGAGTGACGCCTAAAAAAGCGTCACTCTTTGTTTATATTAGGAAGGTAAATTACCGTCGTACTACTTTCACCACCTCGACACCTGCCTGCGGAGCAGGCAATTGTAGGTCTGACCCACCCCCCACGCCCCCGCCAAGAAGTCGGTGAGAGATTTGGCGTAGTCAAGGTAAAATAGCCTAACGACTCTACTCAGCCTCGCAACACCTGCCTGCTCCGCAGGCAATTCCAAGCCTGACCCACCCCCAAGCCCCCGCCTCGGCGGGGGATGTGTCCCGAGGCTTTGCCTCGGGCGAAATTGCGGGCACGACCGATTGTGGGCTTCGGAAGTAGCGGACACGACCGATTGATATTATAGAGAATTTAAGGAGATTAAGGATAAGCCCTAAACTCCCATAGTTCCTACAATTCTCATAATTCCTATTGCTCCTATCCGCCCTATCCAAAAAACCTGAGAGTAGTTCGATACTACTCTCAGGTTTAATTCATTTTGAATTTTGAATCTTGAATTTTGAATTAAAAAAGTCGTAGAATTGAGCTATTTTTAGGCGGAGGGATTTGGGGAGCCGCGAAGCATACTTAATCGTATGTGAGCGGTTTCCCAAGTCCCTCCAACACCAAAATAGCCAATTATACGGCTTTTTTTTACCGTTTGTGAGATTTCTTATGCTTCGGCAACACTTCACCCTTCACAAACAGGGTCACTTGACCTGCCGAGGTGGTGAGGTGAATGCCCTTATTAAATGCGCCGAGTTCCTTTTTAGGGTCGTAGATAACGGTTATCTCGCCACGCTCGCCAGGGGCAACAGGCCTGCGCGAATATTTAACATCGATGCAGTTGCAACTCGTCTTGGCACGCTGGATAATGAGGGGCACATTACCCGTATTTGTATAGTAAAAGACGTGGCTCTTCTTGTTCCCCTTAAAGGATAGTCGACCAAAGTCATAGGAGGGGTTGTGCAACTCTATGCCCGCACGTTGCTCTTGCACGGCACTCTCCTGTGCAGAGAGGCTTAGCGGAGCGCATACGCACAACAGCGCACAAAGAATCAGCCACTTGGATAGTTGTTTCATATTGGATTACAGGTATTATCTTAGACGGAAAATATAGGTTATCGTGCCGAATTGTATATCGCTGTCGGGCTTTTCGGAGAACTTCGCCCCCATAGCCGCCTTGCGTGCCTCGGCAACCAACGTGGGGTTGTTGGTGGTGGAGCCTGCGGGGTGGTACTCGGCTGAGATTACATTGCCGCGCGCATCCACACCGATACGGATAACCACCGTACCCTGCGCCTCCTCATTGTAGGCAGGACGCGGGAACTCACCACGCGCACGACGACCCTCGAGCGAGAAGTCAAACCCGCCACTGCGGTCACCACCAGCACCATATTGGTCTGACTTGTCGCCACTCATAGAGCCCTGATTTCCACTGCCCTCAGCTACGCCCTGACTCTGGGCGGGCGAGTCGGTGGTATTGCCGGGGAATAGGGCGCGACGATTCACCTCGCGTGGCTGCTCGGTAGCCTCAGGCTCTGCCTCCGTGGGCTGGGCGCGCTGCTCCTCAGCCTTGGAGGGCTCCTCCTCAGCCTCGGGCACGGCTATCGTCTCCTCGGCAGAGGGATCGGTGAGCAACTCCTCACTGCTCTCGGCAGGTGCACTCTCAGGGAGGAACTCACTATCAGCCAGATCGACATCCTCGGCCCCGAGTCCGGTCTCGCTATCACCGAAATCGACCAAGAACCCCTCCTCGGCAGGGTTGTACTCCATCTCAAAACGCACCGTCAGGAATAGCACAGCAAAGAGTGCCACATATAGTGCCACCGCCAAAGCCGCAATCTGTTTTCCTCGTTTATCGTTTGTTTCGTAATACTGCATTTGGCAAATTCAAAATGCAAAATTCAAATTTCAAAATCAATGAGAAATAATAGGAATTATAAGATTGTTATTACTCCTATAAACATCTCCCTCTAATATATAAGGTTCCTCCAATGCCCAAATCACCCACCAGATTTTCTTTCAAAAGTCGTATGGCTGTGGAAATTTTGGGCTTCTCGATGGGAGGCAAAGCGGAGTTTACTTGAAGTCAATGAGCATTTGACTCACAAGAGAAGTACCGAAATCACCAATCAGACCACAATCTCCCTCAAAAAAGGAAATATGGTGTGGGGATTTTTAGGCGGAGGGTTTTGGGAAGCCCCGAAGCATACTTTGTGTATGTGAGGGGTTTGCCAAGTTCCTCCAACGCCAAAATCACCCACCAGATTTTCTTTTTTTAAGGTTGGGTGGCAAGTATTAATTTGTACCCATTATCCTTTGCTATATTCATCACCTTGACGAACTCGTCAACAGGGACACTCTTGTCCATGTGGAGTGAAATCATAGGCTCAGCCACACCCTCCAACTTAGCCTGCAACGCACCTTCGAGCGAAGAGAAAGAGACAGCCTCGGTCTCCACATAGTAGCGCAAGTCAGATGTCACGGTGACGGTGGTATAGGGCTTCTCCTTGAGTTGGTTGCTGCTCTTGGGAAGCATCACCTTCAACGCATTGGGGTTGATGAGTGTGGTCGCTATAAGCATAAAGATAAGGAGCAGGAACATCAGGTCGGTCATTGATGCCGACGAGTAACCTACCTCTACTTTACTTCCGTGTTTAATAGCCATAGTCCACTATTTTTTATCAACCGGCTGGTTGAGAATATCCATAAAAGCAATCGAGTTGGCCTCCATACGGAACACGAGTTTCTCGATACGAGCCACAAGGTAGTTGTAGCCAAAGTATGCGGGAATACCCACGATAAGACCCGCTACGGTGGTAATCATCGCGGTATACATACCACCCGACAGGAGTGCCATATCAACAGTACCGCCAGCGGTCGAGAGGTTCATGAAGGCACGCACCATACCGAGCACAGTACCCAAGAAACCAATCATAGGCGCACCACCAGAGATGGTCGCCAGGATGGGGAGGTTGTTTTCGAGTTTCGACACCTCGAGGTTTGCCTGATTCTCAATAGCGTTCTGCACATCGGTCATCGGACGACCAATACGGCCGATACCCTTCTCAATCATACGGGCGATAGGGGTATTTGTCGAGCGGCACATCTTGATAGCGGTCTGAATCTTACCCTCATAGATGTAGTCGCGCACACGGTGCATAAAGTTCTCATCCACGCTCGATGCCTTGCGGATGGCGAGGAAACGCTCAACAAAGATAAAGATGGCTACGCCCAGCAGTGCAAGCAGGGGCCACATCAGCCAACCACCAGCCATAAAGAGATCGCCAAAACTCATACTCTCAGTAATCTGAGTCATCTCAACGGCCATTTCAGGATTGGCCTGCAACAGTGTAATCATAGTTGTTTGTGTAGTTTTTTTTGTTATTATTTGTATCTTATTCTGTCTCTTCATTTTGTGTCGCCTGCGCATCTTTATTGCGACGTGCAGCACGGCGTTCGGCGCGGCGTTCCCTCAACTCTTTAAACGTATTGAAGTCCTGGCCGTAGTATAGACCGACACCATTTTCTTGCAGACCCTGGTTCTCGTCAAAACTATCAATCGTACGCGAGAAGCCTTTGAGCACCAGATTGCCCGCCTTGTCGATATTGTAGGTGAGCGAGCCACCACCCGACACACGCGTATCGGTAGAGGTTGTGGGGTTGTTGCCCGTATCGTAGCTTGCCTCCAACTCGAGAATCAGTCGGTCGCCGATGAGCGGTTTTTGGATATCGACACCCACCTCATCGGAGTTAAGTTCACCACGGGGACGGTAGCGGAAGTCGAAACTAACATCCTCCGACGAGAGGAGATTGCTGAGCTGACGGCTGAGGATATCAAAGCCAATCATAGAGCCTGCCTGAGCACCGATATTGAGGTTTTGTGACGAAGTGTCGGAGTAGAAATTGCCAAATGCGAGCAGATAGATAAACTGCGTAGCCATCATCTCCTGCGTACTGAATGCGCTGGAAATCAGGCTCTGATACTCCGAACTTGCGTTGGGCAGACTAACATCAAACGAAATTGTCGGCTCGGAGAGTCTATCCGAGAGCGACACGATACACTCAACCGTCGTGTTGCTATATGCCACATCATCGCCAAGATTGAGCAGCGGTGCGAGCGATGTTTTCAGGCGATAGGCGGCATCGATATCGAGCGTTGCATCGAGCGGGCTACCACTCCAATCAATCGTACTACCCGACTGGATGGAGAACTCACGCACAATGAGGTCTTCCAGATTGAGCGTCAGCGTTCCCTCAGAAATCTGGTAGTCGCCATACATCGTGAAGATGTCACGGCTCGGATTTATATTTAGGTTGAGTGCTGCATTACCGCTCGCGCGGAGTTCGTTCTCAGTGCTCGGGTCTATCAACAAGTGGAAGTCCAGATTGGGTAACACGTTGAGTGTCATCGAGATATTAGACTCCTTACGGGAGCCGTTATTACTATTTACCGTTTGACGATAACGCTCCTTGCGGCGAGTGAGTTGGTCAGTGGTATCTACCTGAGGCTGAGGAGTTACGAAGGTAACAAAGTCGGCTGATGCAAACTCGTTGCTTCCCGAAAGCGGGAGGTAGAAATTGGAGTTATCCGAGGTGGTCGCCACGATATCGATATTTGTGCCGAGGTTGTCACCATCGACAATCACAGCACCCGAAGCATAGATACGGCCATAGAAGTCGGCGTCGTAGGTACGCTCAGTATTGAGCACCAGCATATCTGTTGGCAAAAGTCTTACATCATAGCGCAGATTCTGCATATCTGTCAAATCGACCTCCAGCTCCAACACACCACTATTACCCTCAGGGTCAACAAGTCGGGCATTGCGCACACGACCCTTGCTATCGGTCAGCGCAAGCGTAGCCTTAGGCAAAGAGTAGCGCACACCGAGGAAATCGACAGTGGTAACAAGTTCATCAATAGTCACATCGCCATTGAGCAATATGCCTCCATTATCGCCACTCGCAACCTCAACATCGAGCGAGAGTGCACCCTCGTTATTACTTGCCACACCCTCCAAAGCAGAGTCGAGCAATCCCAAAGGGAGTCCATCGATATGCACATCGGCGAGGAAAGCCTTGTCGACAGGGCGATAATAGCCACGAATCAGCTCCGTGCCACGCTCAGCCTCCAAGAGGTCTATGGTCACTCGCTCCTCACCAAAATCCATACGGCTATCGAAGAGCAGGTTAGGTGCAACGTACTCATTAGCACTGAGTTCCGCAAACTCCATCTTCGCCTCCACAACCATATTCTCGAGCACCGACATAAGGTCTGCATGGCCATTGATATAGCCACCTACATTGTAACCCGAGTTCTTCATCAGAGGATTGACGAACGAGACATCAAGATTCTTTATATCGAGATGGAGAGTATCGGTCGGGAGGGCAGATATAACACCATCCAAACCAAGGCTCTGACCCTCGGAGCTGAGTGCGAATTTATTGATAAGAGTAGCGGTCGGTGAATACAAAATACTATCCGAAGTGACATCCCAACGCCTATCGAGAGTCTTGATATAGGAGTCCTCAAAGTGAGCATTTATCATAGCACGGCCATCCTCGCCACGCCCAAGATGCGAACAGAAACCCAATCGCGCACCCGTGCCTGACTCACTATTGTCAAAACTTGCCACAAGGTCGATATGGTTCTGCTTAGCACCGCCATCGATAACAAACTTCGGCATATAAAGTCCTGACACATAGAGTTCTTCGGCCGATGTTCTAATCCACATCGAGTCGGTTATATTGCGGCTATCAAGTGCCATATTTGCCACCAGCACATCGCCCACCTCAATATATGGCGAGGAGGCTTGCAGGTTAAACTGCTCGGTAGTGGGGTTGAAATAGAAGTCGAGGTGAGTACCCGGGGCTATCTGCAATCCGGGGACGAAGATACCCATAACAGCATCCGCATCGCCCACATCAATACGCATCGCCGCGTCCGACCTCAGCACAGACTCGCTCTCCTCCTCTTCCGCAGCAATCATCACTCCGCCCGCATCACTTTCAACAGGCGAGAGTGAGGGGAGATAACTCCACAAAGTCTTGCCAAAATAGTTCACCACCTCACGGTAACTGACAGGACCACTGAGCGTTACATCTACAAAATCACTTTCGAGCGACAGGTGGGCATCACCCGCCATACTACGGCCATCGATGGTAATCAGGTCGGTAGTCA
>JAFNVE010000030.1 GCA_017379955.1 Tidjanibacter sp.
ACAACCTCGATAACCTTACCTGCGGCAATAGCACCAATCGTACCACACTGGCGGAGCGAAAGGCCCTCGCACATACCGTAGAGGAAGCCCGCAGCGTAGAAGTCGCCCGCACCGGTGGTGTCAACACGCTTAGCGGCAGCCATAATACCAACGTGGAGCACCTCGCCACCGCACTTAATAAGTGCGCCACGAGTACCAATCTTCACCACAGCCAACTCGCATCTCTTCGAGATGAACTCCAAGGCATTTACAGGCTCCGCCTCGCCCGAGAAGGCTGTTGCCTCCTGCTCGTTGGCGAAGATGATATCCACATACTCATCGACCAGGCGCAAGAGGAAGTCGCGGTTTTCGAGCACCACGTTGTAACTTGCCAGGTCGATAGCGATTTTCAGTCCCTGCTCCTTTGCCGAGCGGATAACGTGCTCGATAACCTCGTGATTCTGAACCTGGAAGCCCTCAACATAGAGGCAGTCGTAGTTAGCAAAGATGTTGGGAGTGATATCCTCCTTCGAGAGTTCGAGTGCCGCACCGAGGTAGGTTACCATAGTGCGCTCACCATCGGGCGAGATGAGCGAGAGACAACGACCCGAGCGATTTACGCCGTGGAATACGAAGGGCTCAATACCCAGATTCTCCAAGGCACGCTCGTAGAAACGACCTGTCGAGTCAAGACCCACCTTGCCAATCAGACCAACGCTTGCACCAAGTTGTGCCATTGCGCGGATGGTGTTGCCCGCCGAGCCACCCAGCGAGAGGGTATGGGGCAGCGAGGCTGTGCGATCCTGAATCAGTCGCTGCTGCTCTGACTCCACCAGAGTCATACTGCCACGACCGAGACCGAACTCGGCAAGTACATTATCATCTTTCAGGTTGACCAAAAAATCTGTCAGGGCATTTCCGATGCCTAATACTCTCTTCATCTCTTACATTTTGATTTTGGATTATCGCTTTGTGCCATAAAGAGCACTGAAACAGTCACAAAGATAGCCAATTTTTATTGATTGCACCTATAATAGTCACTATTATCCAAAAAAAGCGTACATTTGTAGGCTCTATTATTAATTAATAGGTGTAAATATAGAGTCCGTTCCATTGTGCAGTATATGCAGTATAGCCTACAACCTGCACAACAAAAATGAAAAAAAATAAAAAAGAATATGAAGAAATTTTTTGGAACTATCGTGGCACTCCTCTCGGCCGTTGTACTGAGTGGTCAGATGCCTGCAAATGAGAACATTTCGTGGCGTTACTCTGTTGAACCCTTGCAGGGCGACACCTGCGCCGTTACCCTTACGGCTACTATCGCCCCGGGCTGGCACATCTACGACTTCGGCCCCTACACCGGTGGCCCCAACGCCCTTGAAATCCTTTTTGCGCCCAAGGCGGGTGCCGAGTTGGTGGGCGACACCGAGGCTCAGCAGGAGGCACATGTGGCCTACTCGGAGATGTTCAAGAAGGATGTCGGCTCCTACGAGGGCCGTCCCAAGTTTGTGCAGAAGGTGGTGGTTACTGCGCCCGAGACCTCTGTCGATGTGCTGATTAAGGCCGATGTTTGCGAGGACGGTGGCAACTGCACCTCGTCGCAGAGCAAGCTGACTGTCAAGATTACCAACCCCAATGCCTCTGGCGCAACCGTTAAGGCCGAGGCTGAAAGCACCTCGGGCTCAACCCAGAACCTCTGGTCGATGATTATCGAGGCTATCCTCTGGGGCTTTATGGCTCTGCTCACCCCCTGCGTATTCCCTATGGTGCCTATGACCGTGTCGTTCTTCCTCAAAAGTTCGAAGAACAAGGCAGCCAACCGCTTCAAGGCGATTATGTACGGCATCTTCATCGTGGCACTCTACACCCTGCCTATCGCTGCACTCATCATCATCACCCGCGTGGTTGGTGGCGATGCGGTGACTGCAAATATCTTCAACTGGCTGGCTACGCATTGGTTGCCCAACCTCATCTTCTTCGCTGTGTTTATGGTCTTCGCAGCATCGTTCTTCGGTGCTTTCGAGATTGTGATGCCCAGCAAGTTGGTCAACAAGTCGGACAGCAACTCCGACCGTGGTGGTCTGGGTGGCGTATTCTTTATGGCACTCACCCTCGTACTCGTGTCGTTCTCCTGCACCGGCCCTATCGTGGGTACTGTGCTGATCAAATCGACCTCGGGTGAGTTCTGGGCTCCTATCCTCACTATGCTCGCCTTCTCGACCGCCTTTGCATTGCCCTTTATGCTCTGCGCACTCTTCCCCTCGTTGCTCAACACCCTGCCTAAGAGTGGTGGTTGGCTCAACTCGGTAAAAGTAGTGCTCGGCTTCGTTGAGTTGGCTCTCGGTCTGAAATTCCTCAGTGTGGCAGACCAGACCTACCACTGGGGTATCCTCGACAGAGAGATTTACCTCGCACTCTGGATTGCCATCTTCACCCTGCTCGGCTTCTATCTGTTGGGTAAGTTGAAATTCAAGCACGACAGCGAGGTGAAGTATATCGGAGTTCCCCGACTGATTTTGTCGATTATCGTATTTGCCTTTGTAGTATATATGATTCCAGGTATGTGGGGCGCACCCCTTAAAGGTCTGTCGGGCTATATGCCTCCCATTTCTACTCAGGACTTTGTGATTGAGAAGTATGCCGGCCCCGTAGCCTCGACAGGTGCGGTGTCGAGCAGTGAGAGTGCCGGTCGCAAGTATGCCGACTTCCTCCACCTCCCCTACAACCTCGAAGGCTTCTTCGACCTCGAAGAGGCAAAGGAGTATGCTGCAAAACAGGACAAACCCATCTTCATCGACTTCACCGGCCACGGCTGTGTGAACTGTCGCGAGATGGAGGCGCGTGTGTGGTCGGATGAGCGTGTGCTCGACCACCTCAGAAACAACTATGTGGTGACAGCCCTCTATGTAGACGACAAGAAGGTGGTTGCCGAGGAGGATTGGGTGGTTACCGAGAGTGGCAAGACCCTCAAACGCCTTGGCGATATCAACTCGCACTACGCACTGACCGAGTTCAATGTGAACGCTCAGCCCTACTATGTGCTGATGTCGCCCGAGGGCAAGGTGCTCGTTGAGCCTCGTGCCTACGACCTCAGTGTTGACGGCTTTGTCAAGTTCCTGGAGTCGGGATTGGCAGCCTACGAGATTGAGCGAATCGCCGAGTAGCTGATGTAAAAATAGAGAGAGCCGAGCGAATCAAATCGCTCGGCTCTCTTTTTTATTTTGGGGTTGACTCTACTTAGCCATATAGGCCTCAATCTCCTCAACGGTGACGGGGATATGCTTGTCGCGACCAATCTGATAGCAACCGTTCTCGGTAATCACCAGGTCGTCCTCGATGCGGATACCGCCAAAGTCGTAGAACTTCTCCAGCTTGTCGTATGCCACAAACTCCTTGCACTTACCCTCAGCCTTCCACTGCTCGATGAGTGCGGGGATGAAGTAGATACCCGGCTCGTCGCTCAGCACTGTGCCGGGGCGCAACATCCACGCCGAGCGCATAATGCAACTATCCACCTTGCCGGTAGCGGCGATGGGAGCGAAGTTAGCACCTAAGCCGCGCTCGCCCATATTCTCGCAGTCGTGCACATCCAGACCGATACCGTGGCCAAGTCCGTGGGGCATAAAGAGGCCTGCCACACCTGCTGCAAATGCATCGTCGGGGTTGCCTTTCACCAAGCCCAAGCCTGCCAGACCCTCAACAAGGGTGCGGAGAGCCAGGTTGTGCAGCTCCATATACTTGCCGGGACGAGCCTCCTCGATAACTCTGTCGTGTGCGCTCAGCACTACATTATATACATCTTTCTGAACATCGGTAAACTTACCGCTCACGGGGAAGGTACGGGTGTGGTCGCTGCAATAGTTGTTCACCGACTCGCCACCTGCATCCACCAGGAGCAGTTTGCCGTTAGTGAGGATACCGTCGTGCGAGTGGTTGTGCAGGGTCTCGCCGTGCTGCGACACGATGGAGTGGAACGACACACCCTCGCCAAGTTGGTGGGTGATACCCTCCATCTCGCCAGCCACCATACGCTCCGAGATACCCTCACGGGTAGCCCTCATTGCGGCGGTGTGCATAGCGTAGCCCACCTCGAAGGCATTCTCCAACTCCTCCAACTCCTCGGGGCCCTTCACCTCACGCATAGCGGCGATAGCCACCGCCAACTCGGGCGAGAGGTGCTCCACCATACGCAGCGGGTCGATACCTGTCAGGCGTGCCAACTGCAACACTGTGCGACCGCGATAGGGCATCAAAAAGTGCACCTTGCGACCTGCACGGATAGCCTTGCCCACCACCTCGGCAGCAGCAGCCAGCGGTGCAGTGCGCTCAACACCTACCCACGAGCCACGCTCAACCATCGAGGGCTGAGGACCCATCCAGATAATATCGTCAATCGAGCAGTCGTCGCCAAAGAGCATCTCCTCGCCACTATCAGCGTCGAGAATGCCGAACAGGTCGGGCTGCTGTAATCCGAAGTAATAGAGGAAGTTGCTATCCTGACGGAAAGCATACGCATTGTCAAAATAGTTGCGCGGTGCCTCGCTGTTGCCGGGCAACAGAATCAGACCGCTACCGATACGGCGACGCAACTCTGCGCGTCTTGCCTTATAAATCTCTGCCTTAAACATAGTTGTTCGGTTCTTTTATGGTTAATTTTTATTCAAATCATTACTTTCCCCATTGGTAGTGCGGGGTGTGGAGGCCGAGGTGTTTGAGCACACGCTCGACTATTGTATCTGTCAACTCCTCGATAGTCGTGGGGCGCGAGTAGAAGGATGGCGAGGCGGGAATCACCACCGCACCGCACTCCGAGAGTGTGGTGAGGTTGCGCAGGTGGATGGTGCTCAACGGAGCCTCGCGTGGCACAACGACCAATCGCGCCCTCTCCTTCAACACCACATCTGCCGCACGCGATATGAGGTCTATCGAGACCCCCGAGGCAACACGCCCCACAACCCCCATAGAGCAGGGGACAATCGCCATCGCATCGTAGTCTGCCGACCCTGAGGCGGGTGGAGCAAACATATCGCCATTGTCGTAAATCTTCACCTTCGGGCTATCCACCTCCAAGCAGACACCCTCCTGCTCGGCAACGGCAAGGGCGTGACTGCTGAAGATAAGTGCCACCTCGGCTACCTCATCGCTCGCCACGAGTGCATCCAAAAGCCTGCGAGCATACACCGAGCCACTCGCACCACTCACAGCAACTATAATCCTCAACCCTTCCATAGTTCGATTGTCGAGCAACGCAACCCCTGCTCCTTGATATATTGCAAAGTGCGCGGGAGTGCGTAGTGCATATTCTTGTAGGCCTTGACCGAGTCGTGGAATACCACCACCGAGCCCGCCTTAACGTGGCGCAAGACCTTGTTCAGACACTTCTGGGGAGAGATATTGCGGTTGTAGTCCTGGCTCAGCACATCCCACATTATCAGTCGGTAGCGCGGAGCGAGTGCCTTGACCTGTGCGCCTGTGATACGGCCGTAGGGTGGTCGGTAGAGGTCGCTGTGGACAAATTGGTTGGCGAAATCGACATCCTCCACATACTCCTCTTCGCTACGCCCCCAACCCTTGATATGGCTGTATGAGTGGTTGCCCACCTTGTGGCCTGCGGCGATGATACGCTCGTAGAGGTCGGGATACATCTCCACATTTTTGCCCAGACAGAAGAAGGTCGCCTTGGCATTATACTTGTCGAGTTGTTGGAGAATATACTCGGTGATACCGGGAGTTGGCCCGTCATCGAAGGTGAGGAAGACGCGCTCGTCATCCTCCAAGCCCCAAATAAGTTCGGGCATCATACGCTTGATAAACTTTGGTGCTGTAATCTTCATCCTCCAAATATCTTTGTTCACACTCTACAAATATACGAGAGTTTAACGAATTTTCGTTACATTTATGATAAAAATGGTTGTTTCCGCCCGACAGGACAACATAGTTTAGTTCTATTGATGTATTGAAAACCAAAATTTTGACTACTTTTGTAGGATAATAATCGAAGCAAACAAAGAACAACAAAATATGAAAGCAAGAATTACTCCAAAAGCGTGGTTGCTCGGCCTGCTCCTCATTGGTGCTACCTCGTGTAACCTCACCGAGTCGCTCAACCCCAACGGCAAACCTAAATCGACCGGCGCACCCTACGAGATGGTTATCTCGTGTGGTACCCCCATCTGGAATACCGCTGTGGGCGATACACTGAAAAGTATCTACGGTACTGCGTGCGACTATCTCAATCAGTATGAGCCTGTTATGGATGCAATGCGTATCGTTCCGACCAACCTGCGCAATGTGCTTGCCAAGCACCGCAACATCCTCACCGTAGAGGTCGACACAACCCTCACCGAGGCCACCTCGACCGCAATCCGCGACTATTGGGCTTCGCCTCAACTTATCGTGCAGCTCAAAGCACCGTCGAACGCAGCACTGCTGGAGTACATCAACAACAACCGTCAGCCCCTGATCGACATCTTCGAGAAGGAGGAGCTGACAAGAACTCTCGCCGGCAATAAGAAGTATCGTCAGGCAGGTCTTGGCTCGGAGATTAATGAGATGTTCGGCATCACCATCGATCTCCCCAACGGCTACCGCAAACGCAACACCGTGGGCAATGACTTTATGTGGGTATCGTACGAGTATCCTCTTGCAAGTCAGGGCTTTGCGATTTACACCTACCCCTACTCCGGTCGCGAGGACTTCTTGATGGAGAGTATGCTGGCGCGCCGCAACGAGTTTATGAAACGAATCCCCGGCCCATCGGACGGCTCCTATATGACCACACAGGATATGTTCCCTCCCGAGGTTAAGTATATGACTATCAATGGTCGTGAGTGGGCAGAGATGCGCTCATTCTGGGATATCGAGAACGACTTTATGGGTGGCCCCGCAGTGACCTACTCGACCCGCGACGTGATGAACAACCGCATCGTGGTTATCGACTGCTATGTCTACCACCCCGACGGCAACAAGCGCAACTACATCCGCGGATTGGAGGCGATTGTCCACTCGGTACGCTTGGCTGAGGACTCCGCAGTAATTGCAAACTAAAAGCAATAAAACACACATATATATAACAATGGAGGATTAAAGTCCTCCATTGTTATATATACAATCCATTGTAAGATGAAAAGAGTTACCATACTATTCTTCGCTCTGGTCTTCGCCTTTTGCGAAACCTATGCCCAGCAAAGAGAGATATCGCTTGGTACGAAGGTCGGCCATAATGTGGTGTTTGGCAACTACTCAGCACTCTCTGTTGCAGGTAGTTACACACACAACCATTGGGGCGTGCGCGGAGGTGGAGAGTACAACAATATTGGGCGCATAGCCACCGAACTGCGCCCCACCTACTACCGTGATTGCCGCATCGGACGACTCTCGGGCGAGTTGTTGCTCCACTACTCGAAGCAGAGCCAGGTGGCATACAGCGCACTTGGCGCGGGCGCATCGCTCGACACAAAACACCTCTGGGTAACCTTCGGCTACTACCACCGCACGATAGCAATGAGTGGCGAACGCCTTCGAGAGCCCTTTAACTTCTACTACGAGGCCGGTATCCGTTGCTTGCCGAGAAGGGAGAGATGGGAACTCAATGTGATATTCTCCAATAGTCGTATGTTCGAGTTGGAGCGACACTATCAGCCAACATACACGATTGAGGGCGGTTGGAGTCCGAGTGAGAGGGTTGGCATTGACCTCAGCATAAACTACAAGCCTGCCGGTATGTTTAATATGTCGAGCAACTATTATCAATTTTACACAAAGTTAAGGGTATGTTACAGATGGTAAGATGGTTTATCTGTGCGGGCTTGGCGACAATCCTTTGCACAAGTTGCGATGTGTTGGATATCAAGGGTATGTTTGTGCCCACCAGCGATATGGTGAACACTCGCTTTGAGGAGAGTATGGAACTCGCTGAGGGTAAGCCAATTGCCCATATTGAGGCAGAGGAGTCGTATCAGATATATGTTTGTGCCGATACACATATTGACGACGCCTACAACAACCTGCGCGAGTTTACTACACTTATGCGCAACAATCCCGAAGCACCGTTTGGCATTGTGCTGGGCGACTGCATCGACAGGCGCAATGTCTTGCCCCGCTACTTGGAGGGTATCGAGCACGTTGCGGAGAGTCAGCCCTACAACACGCCAATATTTTCGGTCTTGGGCAACCACGACCTCTTTTTCTCGGGCTGGGAGAACTTTATTGAGCTGATAGGCCCCTCGGTCTATTGGTTTGAGGTGGAACATAGTTCGGGGCGAGATCTCTACATCACCCTCGATTCGGCATCGGGCACACTTGGCAAGCAGCAGATGGAGTGGCTCGAAGAGTTCCTCAACACCGAGCGCGCAAAATATCGCCACTGCATTGTGCTGAAACATACCAACCTCTTCTACCCCGACAACTCACAAAACACCTCCGGCAATATGCCTTTGGAGGAGAGTGCGGTAATCTTTGAGATGTTCAGCAAACATAATGTAACCCTCTGTCTGCAAGGTCACGACCACACCCGCGAAGACCTCACCTTTGGCGGAGTGCGATATACGATAGTCGGAACAATACGCGAGGAGGCAGAGCAACCGGAATTTTTGGTTATCTCTGTATCTGATAGCGGAATCGAATATGAGTGGAATTACCTCTAATCCAATATAGACTTCTTAGCCTACTCGTTAACCCGCTTGGCAATGCCGATACCCAACTCATAGAGGAGATACAGCGGAAGGAGCACAAGGGTCATACTAAAAATATCGGGCGGGGTGATGATTGCCGAGAAGCAGGCCAGCACAAAGAAGGCGTGTTTGCGATAGCGGCGGAGAAATGTGGCACTCACAATCCCCATACGAGCCAGGAAGTAGATAACCAGAGGCAGGGTGAAGACTCCGCCACACGCCAGCACGCTACTTGTCACCGTTGAGAAATAGGAGCCGATATCAATCATATTCTCAAACGAGGGCGAGAGTTGATAGTTCAGCAGGAAGTTGAGCGCGAGGGGCGACATCACATAGTAGCCGAACAGCACTCCCGCACCCAAGCACAGGCACGACCAAAAGACAAACCCACGGCACGCCTTACGCTCACTCTGAGTGAGGGCAGGTCGCACATAGAGCCAAATCTCCCACAGCAACCAGGGCACAGAGAGCACCAGCGCAACAATCAGTGCCAGACGCATGTGCATATTGAACTGACCTGCCACCGAGGTATTGATAAAGTCGTAGGTGGTGGCATTGACAGCCAACCCCTCGATACCCCATCGCTCGACAAAGGAGTTGAGCAGGCGGTTGGTGGGGAAGTCAGCCGATTGGGGACCCATCAGAATCCCATCGACAATAAAACCTTTGCAGATAAAGGCCAGCACGAAGAAGACAAAGACAGCACATACACTGCGCACCAGGTGGGGTCGCAGAGCCTCGATGTGCTCCCACATCGACATCTCGTCGCTATTCTGCTTGGCCATAGTAGAGATTGACAGCCCCGCAAATGCAGAGTTGCCAAAAAAGTTGTGACAAAAATAGAACTATTTCTCCTCGGGCTTGTCGGCCTCCTTCTTCTCCTCGGCGGAGTAGTCGGTGTTTACAGCATCTTTGAACTCCTTAACACCACGGCCAACACCACGCATCAGTTCAGGTATCTTCTTGGCACCAAAGAGGATAACAAAGATTGCTACAAGTAAAATAATCTCGGTTGCACCAATACGGCCAACCAAAAAAAGGAGAGGTAAAACGCTCATCATAACAGTCGAATCTATTTATTAACACTGCCCTGCTCGCAGCAGAACATCTACAAATATAGCGAATTTTTAATATAAAAGGGGTACTCCGGGCGTGAATTGCGAAAAATTACACTTTGAGGAAGATTTTTTTGCGATAAAGGAACCACAAAAAGAGCCAACTAATCAGCAGGTAGCCACCCGTCATAATCACCTGACGCCAATCGTCACCACAGATTCGCGCCACGCCACCGAAGAAGTAGCGGGTAAGGCCGTTGAAGTCAAAAATCGCCTGCGCCATATAGATAGTTATCGAGTTCAGACCGATTACCCTCAACGGCAGGCTCCACTTCTGCCAGCCACGCACATCGATAATGTAGTAGAAAAGGGCGAAGAGCAGAAGCGAGTAGCAAGCCAACACACAGACAAAAGTGCTGGACCACAGCGTCTTATTAACAGGCAGAGCGATACTCCACAGCGCACCCACAACACCAAATGCCACACCCGCAAGTGCCATCATAGAGGCCTTCTTCCTGCCTGAAAATCTCTCTTCGGGAAGGCGGATGAACTCACCCGTGAGCATACCGAGCATAGCGGTCACCACAGCGGGGATAGTGCTGAAAATACCCTCGGGATCCATCGAGCCGAGGTACATACGACCCGGCAACAAACAGCGGTCTATCCACCCCGCCAGACAACCCTCCAACGAGAGAGGGTCGGCACCTGCCGCTGCATCGGGCGCAGCAACAAACTGAGAAACAAGACCATAGGCCACAAGCACCGAGCCTGCAATCACAACCCTTGTGCGGGTAGAGAAGAGCATCTGCAACACCGCAGCCACACCCCAGGCCACACCGATTCGACCCAGCACACTTGCCAAGCGGAAATTTTCAAAATCGAGTTTGAAGAAGCCGTTGTAGACAAAGCCGAGCAAAACGAGTGTCACGGCACGGCGAGCAATACGAAGATATATCTTCTTGTCAGTCAACCCCTTACTGCGCATAGAGGCGAGCGAGAAGGGGAAGGAGATACCCGCAATAAAGAGAAATAGGGGGAAGATTGTGTCGTGGTGGGCGAGGCCATTCCACTCCACGTGTTCCATCTGAGCCGCAAGGCCCTCCCAAAATCCACCCTCGAAGAGGCCACAAACGGCCATCACAAAGGGTGCAAAGCCCATAATAAAGAGCATATCAAAGCCACGCAACGCATCGAGCGAGGCAAGTCGTTTAGGTGTGTTCATAGTCACTGCACAAAAGGTTCCAAACCCTTTTGCGGTTGTTTTAGGTTAGTGTATAAATATTTAGAGCAACTGCACCTGCTCAACGCAGATACCGATGCGGCGGAGCAGGTCGATGCCGTCTGTCGAGTGGTAGTCGTCGCAGTAGACCACGCGCTTGATACCAGCCTGGATAATCAGTTTGGAGCACTCGATGCAGGGTGCGGCAGTGACATAGAGGGTAGCCCCCTCGCCACTATTGGAGCTCTTGGCGAGTTTGGTGATGGCGTTGGCCTCGGCGTGGAGAACATAGGGCTTGGTCTTGCCGTTCTCGTCCTCGCACACATTTTCAAAGCCCGAGGGCGTGCCGTTGTAGCCATCGGAGATAATCATCTTATCCTTGACAACCAATGCACCCACCTGACGGCGAACACAATAGGAGTTCTCGGCCCACACCTTCGCCATACGGATATAGCGCATATCGAGTTGTCTTTGTTTCTCTTCCTGGTATCCCATTTTCGGTTCTGTTTTATTTGTTACTACTCTTCGCTACTGCCTCCAAGAGGTTTTTCTTGCTCTTGGTGACTACAAAATCTTTGAGGTAGAAAGGCTCAAAGTAGGCGATATCCTCAAACTCGCCGCGCTCAAACTTCTCGTATGCCGCCTTGCAGAGTCCGCGTGCCGAGGGCGATACCTCAACATATTTGAGATTCGGAGCAGTCATAACCTCACAACACTTCTTCGCCCCACTACCAAATATAAAGAAATCCTTGCCACCTGAGAGCAGGTCTGCAAAACTGCTTTCATCGATAATCTTGGCCTCCACCTCAGAAACGGTATTCAAGGCGATGTCATAAACCGAACAAAAAACCTCCATACGGCGAGCGTCAATCATCGGGCAGAGCATCGCACTACCCCACTCCTCGCTCTCAATCGTGCCCACCTCGTAGTCCTCAACGGCGATGCGAGCCAAAGCCTCCAACGAGTCGACCGCAATCAGCGGAATATCAAGACCATAGCACAGACCCTTTGCAAAGGCGGTGCCGATGCGCAGACCGGTATAAGAGCCGGGGCCTCTGCCAATAGCCACAGCCGCCAAATCCTCGGGACGGAGGTTGTTCTCGGCGAGCACCTCGTCAACAAACACACCCACATTGCGTGCGTGGTCGTGGCCCTCGCGGCTCTCGCGCAGAGCGATGAGTTCGCCCTCCTCCGAGAGCGCAACCGAACAGATGTCGGTGCCTGTTTCGATGCACAATACTATCTTCTTCATCTTTCTCTGGTGTTAGCGTTTGGAGAATCTATCCATCTCGCGCTTGGCGTCCTTCTCTTTGAGGGTCTCGCGCTTGTCGTACTGCTTCTTACCGCGCGCTACGCCGATGAGCAACTTCGCCAGTCCGCGCTCGTTGATAAAGATGCGCAAACCTACGGCGGTGATACCCTTGTCTTGGAGTGTGCGCTCTATCTTGTTGAGTTCCTTGCGGTTGAGCAACAATTTACGGTCGCGCTTGGGGATGTGGTTGTTGTAGGTACCCCAATCATACTCGGCGATGTTCATACCGCGCACGAACATCTCGCCACCCGACATATAGCAGTAGCAATCGACAAGCGAGGCCTTACCCTGACGGAGAGCCTTAATCTCGGTGCCCGCCAACTGGATGCCCGCAACATACTCCTCCAAAATCTCGTAGTCGAAGTATGCCTTCTTGTTCTTGATGTTTATATTGTTCTTTTTCTCCTTATCTACACTCATACAATCAGTCGGTTGATACGGCCCGCAAGTTCAAGACGAGCCTTGTTAATATCATTGATTTGTCCCAGGATAGCATCCACCTCTTCGTCTGTAATCTCCTCAGTGGCAAGCTTTTTCTTCAACTCGTCAACAGTGCTGTCCAGCGCCTTGAATTGGTAGAGGAAAATCAGGCGGGGGATTCGTGAGGAGAGCAGAGCCTCCTCGCTATCGTGATATATATCGTGTTTTTTCCAAATGTTGCTCAGCGAGTAGTTGCTGTCGGCGGTGAGCATATCCACCGTCACATTGCACACCTCTGGGTCGTTGTAGGAGATAAAGATATCCTCAGGCACCTTCTCGCCCACACCACGCTCCTCCCACTGGCGGTAGTACTCCTCATAAATCGTGCGATAGACGGGTGTGCAGGGCGGAATCTCGATACTACGGAAGATTGTGTCCGCCACATTGAGCAGTAGTCGTGAGCCGCCACTCTCGCGCATCTCGAAGTTCTGGTGGCCATAGAGCAAAAGGCACGACACGAGTTCCTTCTCCACCTCAGCAACATCGCTGCCGGGCTGCACGTGGCCCAACTGCTGCTCAACCGTAGGTGGTGTGGTGCGCTCGGCAAACTGCTGGCCACGACGGAAGTTATTGACAAACTCAACAGCACCCTTGTCGACACCCAGCATACGACGACGGGCCACCTCATCGAGCAGCACCTGCTCGGAGATATCCATCTTCTTTGCGCAATCCTTCACAAATACCGACCTCTGAATCTTGTCGGGCACCTCGGAGATAGACTGCACGATATCCTGAATCAGTTCCGCCTTGCGAATTGGGTCGCCTTTGGCCTCCTCCATCAGCAGGTTGGCCTTGAAGGAGATGAAATCCTCGGAGTGGGTGTCGATATAGTCGCGCACCTCCTCGGCTGTGTGGTTACGCGCAAAGGAGTCGGGGTCCTCGGGGGCAGGGAGCAGAACGATACGCACGTTCATACCCTCGCGCAGAATCATATCAATACCTCGAAGCGAAGCCTTGATACCCGCCGAGTCGCCATCGTAGATGACGGTGATGTTGCGCGTGAAGCGACCAATCAGACGTATCTGCTCGGTAGTGAGCGATGTACCCGACGAGGCAACGACATTTTCGATACCCTTCTGGTGCATCTGGATAACATCGGTGTAGCCCTCGACAAGGATACAGTAGTTATGCTTGGTGATAGCCGCCTTGGCGAAGTAGAGGCCGTAGAGGCTGTTTGTCTTGCTGTAAACGGGGCTCTCGGGAGAGTTGAGATACTTGGCAGTGCGGTCGTCCTTGCGCATTACACGACCACCAAAGGCAATCACTCGGCCGCTGATGGAGTGGATGGGGAAGATGACACGACCACAGAATCGGTCGTACCAGCCACCCGTCTCGCGCTTGATACTCAGACCCGTACCTGTCAGGAACTGCTCCTTGTAGCCTGCCGAGAGTGCCGCCTGAGTCATCTGATCGCCCTTGGAGGGGCAGTAGCCCAGACCAAAGCGGGCAATGGTGGCATCGGTAAATCCGCGCTGGCGAAGGTAACTCTTGCCCACACTCAAACCCTCATCGGTATCGCTGAGTTGCTGTTTGAAATAGTCGTAGGCCCAACTGTTAACGACCATCATACTCTCGCGGTCGTCGTTGCGCTGCTTCTCCTCGTCGGACATCTCGCGCTCTTGGACCTCAATACCGTACTTCTTGGCAACGAATTTCAGAGCCTCGACATAGGTCATCTTCTCGTGCTCCATAACGAAGGTGACGGCATTGCCACCCTTTCCGCAACCGAAGCACTTATACAGACCCTTGGCGGGCGATACGACAAACGAAGGGGTATCCTCGGAGTGAAACGGGCAACACGCCTTATAGTTCACACCCGCACGTTTGAGTGTGACGAAGTCGCTGACGATATCGACGACATCGGCGGCGGCATAAATTCTATCTACTGTTGCCCTATCAATCATAACCACAAAGGTAATTATTTTTTTCTAAGCATAACGACAACAATGAGGAGTCAAAGAAAAATTCTTATCTTTGTAATCTATAACGAGAAATAAGATATAAAAAATATGGAACACTTGTTATCAATTCGTTGGAACGTAGATCCGACAATGTTTAGTATCGGCTCACTCGACATCCGCTACTATGGTCTGTTTTGGGCTCTTGCGCTGATGTGGGGCGTATGGTACTTCCAGAAGTTCATCGAGCGAGAGAAACTCCCCGAGAAGGTGCTCGACTCTGTCTTTTGGTGGGGCGCACTGAGTTGCATTATTGGTGCTCGTCTGGGCCACTGCCTCTTCTACCAGCCCGAAATCTATCTGGCCAACCCTCTCCGCATCCTCAACCTGCGCGAGGGCGGTATGGCGAGCCACGGTGCGGCAATCGGTATGCTGGTTGGTCTGTGGATGTTCTCGCGCAAAAATAAACTGCCCCTGATATGGGCCCTCGACAGAGTGATGATACCTGTGGCTATCGGTGGCGCGGGTGTGCGATTTGGTAACCTGATGAACTCCGAGATTTATGGTGTGCAGACCGACCTCCCCTGGGGCTTTATCTTCGAGCGCGCAGGCGAGACCGTGCCTATGCACCCCACCCAGATTTATGAGGCACTCTGCTACCTCGTGACCTTCGCGGTTATGATTTGGTTCTACTACCGTCGCGATGCGGGTACCAAGCACCCCGGACTGATGTTTGGTGTGGGTATGATTGGTATCTTCCTCTCGCGATTCCTTATCGAGTTTGTGAAGAATCCGCAGGTGGCATTTGAAAATGATATGACTCTCGTAATGGGACAGTGGCTCAGCGTGCCCTTCATCATCACCGGTATTGTATTCATAATTAAGGGTTTGCGTAGCGAGCCTATCAATATCGATGAGGCACGCGGCATCACCCCTCCCAAGCCCAAGGCTGCAAAGGTCGAGGCTCCGAGAGCCAAACAGAAATAGAGTATGGAGGCTATTGATAAACTCCTTTACAACCTGCTCGCCTCGGGCGAGAGTGTGGTGCTACCCGAGGTGGGAACACTGCGCGTAGAGCAGACACCGACCAATCTGAGTGGCAAGGTGGTGACCTACGCCTCGCGTCGTGTGCGCTTCTCATCGCGCGCCGACAGGAAGGTGCGCACACTTATCGAGGTGATGGTCAGCGAGTATGGGCTCACCGCAGAGGTAGCCACTGAGGCATACGGCGAGTGGTTGCGCGTTGCGCGTAATGGCTCGGAGGTGAAGATTGAGGGCGTGGGCTCGCTGCGCAAAGGCTTCTTCACACCCACCAACGAGTTCGAGCGCGAGGCACTCAACCCCTGGCAGCCCGCCCCCGTGACCCTGCATCGTCGTCGCTCACCCCTCCCCTATATATTTGTGGCGTGCATCGCTCTGGGTGCTGCCGGTGGCTGGTGGTGGATTGTCGGCAATGAGCAGAGAGCCGAGAAGATGGCGGGTGAGATTGCCGAGGCTGTGGATGGCGAGATAACCGAGGAGGCTATCGTGGCAAGTCTGGAAGGGTATGCCGAAGAGTTGGAAAATGCAAAAGAGGCTGAAAAAGAGATAGTTGAGGAAGAGCCAAAAGTTGCCGAGGTGGCACAGCCCACACCCGCACCAACTCCTGCTCCTAAACCTGCTCCCGCACCCAAGCCCACTCCCGCACCTGCTGTTCAGGCGGTGCCTGATGCTTTTATCCCCGTGCAGCCTGCTGAGCGCACTGCGGGTAAGTATGTTTTGGTGGGCGGTGTGTTCAGCACCAATGAAAATGCCGATAAGTTTATCGCTGAGGATGCCCTGGGCGTAGGCCGCTCGGCATATAGCAAACACCCCTACGCAGGCGGTAAGATATTGGTTGCGGTAGGAGTATTTGACACATCGGAGGGGGCAAATGCTCGCCGCCGAGAACTCTCCTCCGTCAACAGCGCACTCTGGGTGCATAAGTATTAATAGAGTTATCACAAAAAAACAGCGACCCCCGAAAAGGTCGCTGTTTTTTCATACCTATTATATATAGGGCTACTTGGCTACCCAGAGGTGGGTAATCTCGCCAAAGACAAACTTGTGCCAATCCTTCGCGTCGTCGAAACCCTCCTGAACGAAGTTCTGACCCTCCTCGGTGTAGAAGTCGCTCTTGCTCACGGTGGTAACTGCCGAGAGAGTACACTCGAAGATTACCGCTGCCTCCTTCCACGCGGGAAGACCATCGGGGGTGTTAACTGCGGTCAGAGTGGTCTGCTCCATCTTGTTGCTATCGCGACCCGACACAGTGCCAAAGGGCATAATGTCCTGCTTGTAGGCCTCGGGGAAGTAGCAGAGGGTGTACTTCTCGCCCTCGCGCATCTTCTCCAAGGTGTAGCGGTTAGCACGCAGGAAACACCAACTCGCGGGCTTGTTGAAGAGGATACCATAACCACCCCAACTTGCAATCATCGAGTTGTGAGCAGGAATCTCACCCGCAGTGATAACGGTGAAATCCTGATTTACAAGTTTGAAAATATTCTGGTCGAAGTCGGCAGGAGCAACCTCAACAAAGAGCTCCTCAAACGACTTGTCCGACACATCAACTTTGGTTGCAACATCAGCCTCCGCCTCAGCGGGCTTCTGCGCACCACCACCGCAACTACACATAGCCACAGCAGCACACATAATCATTATTTTTTTCATAGTTTGGTTCGTTTAATATTGATAGAGAGTTTAGGGAGTTTAAGGAATTTAAGGAATTTAGGGAATTTAGGGAATTTAGGGACTGAACTAATGCGCAGAACTGACCCCTATACTCCTGATATTCCCGCTAATTAAAAAGTCGGATGGCTATTAATTATTAGTCTATATATTTCTCAACCAAAAAAGTCGTAGAATCGAGGGAATTTTAGGCAGAGCCGTCTTGCCAGCCCGGAGCATACTTGTCGTATGTGAGGACTTGGCAAGGCGGCTCTAACACCAAATTCACCGATTCTACGGCTTTTTTTATTATCCGAGGAAGCCCAACAACAAACCAGCCGCAACCGCCGAACCAATCACACCTGCCACATTGGGACCCATGGCGTGCATCAGCAGATAGTTGCTACGGTCGTAGTGCAGACCAACCTCCTGCGAGATACGAGCTGCATCGGGCACTGCCGATACACCTGCGTTACCGATAAGAGGATTAATCTTGTTACCCTCCTTGAGGAAGAGGTTGAGGAACTTCACGAAGCATACACCAGCGGTGGTTGCTACGATGAACGAAGCAGCACCCAGACCGAAAATCATAATCGACTTGGGGGTGAGGAAGGTGGTTGCCTGAGTCGAAGCACCTACGGTTACACCCAACAAGATGGTTACGATATCCATCAACTGGTTCGATGCAGTGTTTGCCAAACGCTTGGTAACACCACTCTCCTTCAACAGGTTACCAAAGAAGAGCATACCCAAAAGGGGCAGACCCGAAGGTACGAGGAAGCAGGTGAGCAACAGACCGATGATGGGGAAGAGGATCTTCTCGCGCTGGGTAACGGCACGGGGAGGACGCATACGGATAGTACGCTCCTTCTCGGTGGTGAGCAGCTTCATGATAGGGGGCTGAATCACAGGCACAAGAGCCATATAGGAGTATGCCGACACAGCGATAGCACCCATCAAATCCGGAGCCAACTTCGACGAAAGGAAGATAGCGGTAGGACCGTCAGCACCACCGATGATACCGATAGCACCAGCCTCAGCAGCAGTAAAGCCGAGGGCGAGAGCAGCGATATATGCACCGAAGATACCGAACTGAGCAGCAGCACCGATAGTCATCAGTTTGGGGTTCGAGAGCAGAGCCGAGAAGTCGGTCATTGCACCGATGCCCAAGAAAATCAGAGGAGGATAAACACCCTGTACCACACCGAAGTAGAGGTAGTTGAGAACCGAACCGTTCTCATAGATACCAATCTGCATACCGGGCGAGAAGGGAATATTACCAATCAGGATACCGAAGCCGATAGGCACGAGCAGCATAGGCTCGAATTTCTTAGCAATTCCGAGGTAGAGGAACAACAAGCCGAAGCCGATCATAATAAGGTGACCGGAGGTGGCGTTGTGGATTCCCGTAAAACTCCAGAACTGCTGGAGGTTTTCGACAATGAACGAGCCGAAACCGCCTGAGAATAAGAAGTCAAACATAATTTCTACTCGTTATACTACTCGATGGTTAACAGCAAGTCGCCCTCCAATACAGAGTCGCCCTTGCTCTTGGAAATACTCTTGATAACACCACTCTTGGGAGCGTCGATGTTGTTCTCCATCTTCATAGCCTCCAACACGAGCAGAGTCTGACCCTCGGTTACGCTGTCGCCTACGTTCACCTTCATCTCGAGGATAACGCCGGGCAGAGGGCTCTTCAAAGGCATACCTGCACCACCACCAGCAGCGGGAGCCGATACGGGCTGGCTGGGAGTTGCAATAGTGGGGGTTGCCTGATAAGTTGCGGGAGCAACCTGAACGGGTTTCTTCATCTTGGGAGTGAGCTGCTCGCCAATCTCGACATTGTAGTCGGTACCGTTTACATTAACAGCGGCTTTGCCACCCTCAACGGTGTCGATGGTAACTTTGTACTCGTTACCGTTAATTTTGAAATTATACTCTTTCATCTCTTTATTTACGCGATTATTTATTTCTTATTAGGTAATGCGGTTAAGCCGTGGATCTTAGAGCTCCAGGGCGAGTAGCGACGACCAACGTTCTGGATGGTGATAACCATATCCTCTCTGTCGTGCAGGTCCTGACGGTAGAGGTCGAGGGCTGTTGCGATAGCAGCAACCACCTCGTCGCTCTCAGCCGAAGCCTTCTTCTCAGCAGCTGCAGGAGCACCTGCGGTAGCTGCCTGCTTTTTCTTCTTGCTGAAATCGTTGTTCATCAAGAAGGTGAAAGCCTTCAACACGAGGAAGATAAGAATCAGTGCAGAGAACACAACGCTCATCGCGGTCAGGGTCATAACGATACCCGACTTGTCGCGCTGACGGAACACCTCGTGGCGAGGAGTGGTGATCGAGTTCTCGTTCGATGCGTTGGGAGTGGTGCTATTCAGTGCACCGATGGTGGTCACACCCTCGGCGTTGGTATAACGGCCGTACGATACGTCAGCAGTCATAGCCTCGGGAGTAATAACCATCTCATCAACTACATCGCGACCGTTCGCATTGTAGAAAATAATCTTCTCGGCATTGTCGAGAGTGAAGCTGGTGTGGAAAGCACCCTTGGTGTCGGTGCCTTCGCAGAAGAATACTACATAACTCAGGGGCGAGAGCTTCATACGGTTGTCGCGAGCGGGGATGTAGTACTTAATCTCCTCACCACTCTTGGTTACGACACCGAGGTAGCAACCGCCGATGTTGACATTCTCGTAACCAGTGTTCATCAACTCAATCCACGACTCGTGATTGCCGTAGTCGTCAACGTAGTTGTTCTGGTTTACAACGAGAATCTCGTTAATCTTTACATTGTTGATGCCCTGTGCGGATGCGGTATTCACACCCACAAACATAGCAACCCCCAATGCGATAATATTAAGAATTTTTTTCATAGACTACAAAGGAATATTGCTGTGCTTCTTTGCAGGGTTAGTCAAACGTTTGGTGGTCAACGACTGGAGAGCACGGATCACGCGGAAACGAGTGTTGCGGGGCTCGATAACGTCGTCGATGTAGCCATACTTAGCTGCATTGTAGGGGTTCGAGAACTTATCGGTGTACTCTTTCTCCTTCTCAGCGATCAACTTAGCCTTAGCCTCGTCGCTCTCGCAAGCTGCAATCTCCTTAGCAGCGAGTACCTCAACAGCACCACTTGCACCCATAACTGCGATCTCTGCCGAAGGCCAAGCGTAGTTGATATCACCACGGATGTGCTTCGACGACATCACGATATATGCACCACCGTATGCCTTACGGAGAGTAACGGTAACCTTAGGTACAGTAGCCTCGCAGTAAGCGAAGAGCAACTTAGCACCGTGGTTGATAACGCCACCATACTCCTGACCGGTACCGGGCAAGAAGCCGGGAACGTCAACGAGAGTTACGAGAGGAATGTTGAATGCGTCGCAGAAACGAACAAAGCGAGCAGCCTTGCACGAAGCCTTGATATCCAACACACCTGCCATAAACTTAGGCTGGTTAGCGATGATACCTACGCTCTGACCATTGAAGCGAGCGAAGCAGGTGATGATGTTGCGAGCGTATGCCTCGTGAACCTCCAAGAAGTCGCCGTTATCAACGATAGCGCGGATAACATCGTACATATCGTAAGCCTTGTTGGGGTTGTCGGGAATAATCTCGTTCAACGAATCCTCCAAGCGGTCGATGGGGTCCGAGCAAGCAGCAATGGGGGTATCCTCCATATTGTTCTGGGGGATGTAGCTGATAAGCTGACGGGTGATGTTGATAGCCTCCTCCTCGGTGTCAACAGCGAAGTGGGTAACACCACTCTTGCTTGCGTGTACGCTTGCACCACCGAGCTGCTCCTGGGTTACATCCTCGCCCACAACGGTCTTAACAACCTTGGGACCGGTGAGGAACATATAGGAGGTGTCTTTCTTCATAATCACGAAGTCGGTCAACGCGGGCGAGTAAACAGCACCACCTGCGCAGGGACCGAGAATCAACGAAATCTGGGGAATAACACCACTCGACATCACGTTGCGCTGGAAAATATCAGCGTAGCCTGCCAAAGCATTCACACCCTCCTGGATACGAGCACCACCCGAGTCGTTCAGGCCGATAACGGGAGCACCGTTGCGCATAGCCATATCCATAATTTTGCAAATCTTCTCACTCATAGTGAGCGACAACGAACCTGCCGATACGGTGAAGTCCTGTGCGAACACATACACCAAACGGCCGTCAATGGTACCGTAGCCGGTAACAACACCATCACCGAGGGTGTGGCTCTTCTCCATACCGAAGTCGGTACAGCGGTGAGTTACGAACATATCGAACTCCTCAAAACTACCCTCGTCGAGCAACATAGCGAGCCTCTCACGAGCAGTATATTTTCCTTTTGCGTGCTGGGCATCGATACGTTTCTGACCGCCACCCATTTTTGCCTCCTCACGAAGCTCAATCAGCTTCGCAATTTTGTCTTGAATTTCGCTCATAGTTTTTTGTCGAACGTCGAACGTCAATCGTCGAACGTCATTTTTGTTTGTGTTATAAAAAATCTGTGGTTTCCTATTTTGGGACTACTCCTCGCATTTGCAACCGGGGCAGCAAAGCTCGGTCAGCACACCCTTGGTCGATTTGGGGTGGAGGAAAGCAATGTTGAGGCCCTCTGCGCCCTTACGGGGAGCCTTGTCAATCAGGCGAATCTCTTTGCTCTCTGCCTCTGCCAAAGCCTCTGCAACATCCTCAACAGCGAATGCCAAGTGGTGAACACCCTCGCCACGTTTCTCAATAAAACCTGCGATGGTACTCTCAGGACAGGTGGGCTCCAAGAGCTCGATTTTGGTCTGACCGACCTTGAAGAAAGCGGTACGAACCTTCTGGTCTGCCACCTCCTCAATGCTGTAACACTTCAAACCCAATACCTCCTCATAGTAAGGAATGGACTCTTCCAAACTCTTGACAGCGATGCCAAGGTGCTCGATGTGTGAAATCTTCATAGCGTTTGTAAAATTTGTTAGTTTATGTTTTGTGTTGTTGTGAATATTTCTTCAACCAATGGCAATCAAAGACTTAGGTCCGTTGCCACCCTTTCTCGTGCACGTATGCACATAGGTCGTCGCAAAGGTACTAATAAAATTGATAATTGAAAACAAGAAAATTGAAAATAATTAGTGGTCAAAACAGGGTATAACAACCGTGTTGCCATTTCGCCACACGCCCCTCCTCTCCCCCACACACTCACCCCTCTCCAATCTCCGCCGCCCCGCATTTTGCCAAAATTTTTCCTTCTCTCCACTGCGTTTCTAAAAAATTTGAAGAAAATTTTGAAAATTTTTAATAACACGCTTGGGTTTTGAAAATTTTTTACCATATTTGCAGTGTCAAATAAAATTTTGACAAAATCACCTATGGCACTTTTGAAAGATTTTTTTTATCAGCAGGACTCCGAAAGGCTTAAAGGCGTTTCGCACAAGAATATGCTGATAAAGCAGAGTATCATAGCCCATATGGCTGTCGCCGGACAGTCCACACTCGCCGAACTCACAAAGGCTCTACATATCAGTGTACCCACTATGACCAAACTCGTGGGTGAACTCGTGGAGGAAAACATCGTGGTTGACAATGGTAAGGTAGAGACTTCCGGTGGCCGAAGGCCCAACATCTTCGGCCTGGCCAACACGGCTATCTATTTCGCGGGCGTAGACATCGGCCGCGACTATCTCTGTATGATTATCACCGACCTGAAAAACAATATCATTGTTTCTCGTACCATCACTCCCTTCACACTCGCCGACGAGGCTCGTTGCTTGGCAGACATCTGCCAACGCATTAACAACTTCCTCGACACGTGTGGCATTGAGAGGGGTAAGGTTCTTGGTATGGGTGT